>JAPLFH010000012.1 GCA_026390815.1 Ignavibacteriales bacterium
TAGGCAGGTGTGTACGATGTTGTGCAATTAATTATTTACTAAACATCGGTAACATCCCCATGGGGATGTTCGTGCACGATCTCTTGCTTTAATAGTATCACTAAAAAGTGTGCACGATGTGGTGCTATTTGTGAATTAATAAATACATTATACTTCCGCAGCAAAAAAAATATATTGAAGAAAAGAATACGCTTGAATTGAAGAGTGCAAAACTAATGGCTTTATTCCCTGAATTAGATCCTGATCCAATCATTAGCATAGATAAAAATGGTTCTATTATATCTACAAATAAAGCAGGAAAAACCATAATTAAGGAGACGAATACCAACAACAATTGTAAAACAGTGGAGTATCTTTTTCCGAAGATTAATTATGAACTTAATGAACTGATTGAAAAAAATGAATCGATCGTTTTTCAAAAACATATAAATAAAACACATTATAATGTTTTATTGCGTGGTATTTCTGAAATTAACGTTGCACACGCCTATTTCCATGATATTACTACGTTGAAGGATTATGAAAACGAATTGCAGGAATCAAAACAAAAATTATTGGAGCTGTCAAATCATATTCAGCAATTAGTTGAACAGGAAAGGAACCTGGTAGCCTCAGAGCTTCATGACAACATTAGTCAGAAGTTGCTTTTATTAAAAATTAATTTAGATAAAATAGTTCAGAACTATTCCATAAATGAAAATTCTAAAGACATAGTAAATACAAATGAAATATTGGAATCAACTATAAGTGAAATTAAAGAGATTATCTATAATCTTAAACCAAAATTTTTAGAAGAAATGGGGCTTGGTACCGCATTAACTTCTCTTTGCAGTAAAATAGAATCTGATTGTGGAATAAAAGGTAGTATTGATATTAATAATTTTGAAATCAGATTAGATAAAAAATTGGAATTAATGCTATACAGGATAACGCAGGAAGCATTGAATAATATTGTAAAGCACTCCAGGGCAAAGGAATTTAATATTCAATTGTTATACAACTCTAAAAAAAACCTAAAACTAATTATTTCAGACGACGGTGTTGGATTTAATTCTGCACTCCAAAACACTTACAAGGGATTTGGATTATTAAATATTAAGCAAAGAGTAGAAAGTGAAAATGGCAAATTTAAAATTGATTCTACTATTGACAGCGGAACAATTCTATTCATAGAAATTCCTATTAAATAAAAATGAGTATAACTACTAATTATATACGATTAATTATTGCAGAAGATCATATCCTGGTTAGGGCTGGATTGATTAACCTGCTTACAGAACTTAAAGATGTTTTTGTTTTAGGCGAAGCGGATAATGGTGAAGAGTTAATAGACAAATATTTTATACTGAATCCTGATATAGTATTAACCGATATTGCCATGCCAAAATTAAACGGATTTGAAGCTGCTAAAGAGATTTTAAAAAAAGATCCCGATGCTAAGATATTGTTCTTATCAATGTTTGATAGTGAAGAATATATCTACAAAGCGAATAGTATTGGCGCCAAAGGATTAATTGGTAAAAATATTATGAAAGGTGAGTTAGCTTTTGCAATTAGAAGAGTGGCTGACGGATTTAAATATTTCGGTAATAATTGGTCATCAATGGAACTTTCCGAGTTAATGGATAAATACAATTCCAATAAAGACAATAATAATTCTGTAAGTACAGCATCATTAACAGATAGAGAAATAAAAATATTAAAATTTATTGCAGATGGTTTAACAAGTGCAGAAATTTCTGAATGCTTAAATATTACAAAAAAAACAGTGGATCATGATCGTGCAAAAATAATGTCAAAATTAAATATTGCATCTTTACCATCTTTAGTTAAATTTGCTATTCAATATACTACAGCTAATGATCTATAGGAAAATGCATGGCAAGTTATGGTCAAATTTATTCAACAAGTGAAGCTGATACTATTTATGGAACGGCAATATTAAGTGTTTCAATAACTAAAATAGAACTAACTCAATTTATCAACGCTACTACTGATTTATTGATGTTTAATATTATTGATGGTGATCTATTTATTTTAGGTAATGGAAGAAAAACTCTGTATCCTGCCGGACAGGTTATAGGCAATGATATTGTATTTAGAGTTTTTAGTGTTTCTAAAATAAACGAATTGCTTAATCAAGGAAAAAGCGAAACTGTATTTATTGAAAAAAGGAATAATGACATAATTAGTTTAACAAATGGATCAGTTACTCTTGAGTTCGGAGTTGGCTGCCCACCATATTGTGAATAAATTATAAATATTATGCTATTTACAGTAATAATAATAAATATAAACATATTAGTTTGGACATTGCCTCCATTCAGGCAGTACAAAAGCAAGTATTTCTATTATTTTTATATTCTTGCTATCTCAGATCCACTTACTCTATTTATGGGGCACAATTTTCATTGGTTACCGGCAAAGACCTTTATAATTATTTCAATATTATCTTTGCTGTCAGTAATAATCGAAAAAGGGACGGTAAAAAATTATTTATTAATATTTTTTTCATTGTTAATAATTACTTTTTTGTCAATCAAGTTACCTATAAATTATCTCTGGTTTATAATGTCTCTGATTCATTTAGCAATATTTATTGTGTTTGCAAAGCGGACAATGGTATTTTTTCAAGAAAATCATTCAATATTGTTTTTTCATCTCGCATTATTGCTGTATGAAGCAAGTTTAATAGCAAAATTTCTATTTATAATGATAGATATAAAAACAGGATTGCTATTTTTCTATTTAACTACTGCATTTGAAATTCTGCTTGCAATTTACTTTATGTTCGATAGAGAAGATAAGCAACAATTAGTAGTAAAAGTTAAAAGTTTGGAATAGATAAATAGATATGAATAACTCTTAGAAACAAAACTTATCTTTCTACAGATTTTAAAGATTATTTATCGTTTTGATTTCTTTGGTAACGAATTTTCCCCATAATAATTGTCATTTCAACCTGAAAATTCTCATCGAGGACAACTAAATCTGCATCTTTACCAGCAGCTAATATTCCTTTTTTATCTTCAATGCTAAGAACTTTAGCACCATTCAAAGAAGCCATTCTGATTGCTTCAGTAATTTTTGCTCCTGCAGTTCTAATCATATTTCTAACTGCCATCGGTAGTGTTAAGGTACTTCCTGCTAATGTTCCGTTTTCCAGGAATGCTTTACCGCCTTCCATAATAACTTTTTGGTCAGCAAATTCATATTCTCCTTCGTGCATTCCACCAGCGCGGATAGAGTCAGTAATTAAAATTATTCCACTTGATTTTTTAAATTTAAGAAGCAGTTCCATTATAGCTGGATGTACATGTAAAGTATCTGCAATCAATTCTATTTTTAGTTCGTCTCGCAGCAGTGCTCCAACTATTACCCCAGGTTTTCGATGGTGGAAGGGATTCATTGCATTGAACATATGAGTTACGTGGGCAGCTCCGTTATCAATTGCTAATTCAATATCGGAGTAATCAGCCATAGAATGACCAATTGAGAGAACCACACCTTCGTTTGCCGCTTCTCTCATTACATCAATAGAACCCGGAAGTTCTGGTGCAATAGTCATCATTTTAACTAATCCACGCGATGCCTCCCACATTTCAGTCCATCCTTCAACCGTTGGTTTCCACAGATAATCTTCGTTCATTGCTCCTTTCAATCCAGGATTTAAAAAAGGACCTTCCAAGTGGATTCCTTTTATATTTGAATCAGGAGTATTAAGGATATATTTTGCAAGTCTTCTAATATCATTTAATAATAGGTCGTGGGGCTTAGCAAAAAGTGCTGCAAGCATAGTAGTAGAACCGTGTTCAATAAAATATTCACTAACTTTTTCTATTCCTTCATTAGTTCCATCAGCAAAACCAAAACCGCCACCACCGTGCACTAACAGATCAACAAATCCTGGGGAGATTATTTTTCCACTTACATCAATAATTTCACAATCTTCAGGAATATTTACATCGGCGCTTTTACCAAGTTCATATATTCTAAAATTATCAATTATGATTGTACCGTTTTCTAAAACTCTAAAGGGAGTGATAATCTTTCCACCAACTAAAGCTAGCTTCATTTTAATACCATCAAAATTTTATACAATTATTCTATTCACAATATTTTTTAATTCCGCAGTTGCGGCAGAAATATTTTCGTTCTTAAATATATACGAACCTACTACAAAAACATCGCACCCAGCTTCAGAAATACTTTGAATGTTATCGCTTGTAATTCCACCATCAACTTCAATAATAAAACTCAATCCTAATCTGGCTCTTAAATCGAATAGTTCTTTAATTTTTTTTAAGGATGCTTCTATAAAACTTTGTCCACCAAATCCTGGATTAACAGACATTATTAAAACCAAGTCGGCAATTTCAAGTACTTCTTTTAACACCTTTACCGGAGTAGATGGATTAATTGATACACCAGCTTTTAATCCTAATTCTTTAATCCGGTTTAATGTTCTGTTAAGATGAACAACCACTTCCTGGTGAACAGTAATAATTTTAGCTCCGCTTACGGCAAAGGATTCTAAATAATTATCTGGATTTTCTATCATCAGATGCACATCAAGCGGAAGCCTTGAAATGCTATTTGCCGCCTTTACAATCAATGGTCCAAATGTTAAGTTAGGAACAAAATGTCCATCCATTATATCGCAATGAAGCCAATCAGCCCCACCAATTTCAACGTACCTTACTTGCTGGGATAAATTAGAAAAGTCTGCATTCAAAATAGATGGAGCAATAATCTTCATTTCTTTCCTTCTACTTCTTCAGGCGTTTCAACATCTTTAGTTACAAACAAATCGATGCTTGTGCCTTCTTTAACAAAAGTATCTTTACTTGGATATTGGTCTATTACAGTATTTGGTAATAATGAAAATGAAGGTTGATAATTAATTCTTCCCAAGCTTAGCTTATTATCTAAAATAGTTTTTTCTGATTGCGCTAAAGATTTCCCTAATAGGTCTGGAACAGAAATTAGACCTTCGACTTTACCACCGCTTAATGTAAGATTAACTTTAGTTCCTTTTTTAACTTCTCTTCCAGTGTAATATTGTTGTTCTATTACAGTTAATTTGGGTAAGTCCGATTCTACCATTGAAGTATCACCAAGTGTAAGATCCATTCTTTCCAAAGTTAATTTTGCATCGCGTAACATCTTACCAGTTAGAGAAGGTACTTTAACAAAGGGTACCCCGCTGCTTATAAAAAGAAAAATCCTTCTACCTTCTTTAACCTTAGCTCCGGCTAAAGGTTTTTGAAAAATAACTGTTCCCTTAGGATACTTTTCATCATATCTTTCGCCAGCTCTCACAAAATCCAAATCATCGTCTGATAATTTATTTTTTGCTACTTCTTCTGATAATCCAATTACTTTGGGAACGACTACTTCCCTGCCAGAAACATACCAAGGCATTAATAAATAATTAAAAAGCAGAATAAACAAAAATAACCCGCCAAAGGTATAAGCTGTTTTTTTAAGATTTTCTTTATTCAAAAATTTTTTCATCAATCAAAAAATATCAAATGCTTAATTATTTACCAAATAAATCCTGTGGCAACAGATTTATTGTTCATTTTTATTTATCCGGTTATAAATTACCATTAAAATAAGAGCAAGTAACCCAACACCAAAAAGAATTAGAAAAATCATTGCAGGATTATTTGCTTCTGTTGCAAATTTATGATAGAGCCAGCCGCCAATTGTTCCACCAAATCCCCAGGCAATTGCTATTGGTAAAAAAGCATATCCCTGGAATAAAGCATCCTGCCCTTTTGGAGCAAGACTGGCAATATACTCATAAAATCGTGGAGCCTGAGTTTGTTCCCCAATAGAAAAAATAAACATAGCAAACATTATTAATGGAATTCCAAGTGAGACATTATTCCACCATAAAATATTTACAAATACACCTTGCGATAGTGGAATGGTAAAAAATAAAAATAACCAACAGAGCGCTGCAAGTACAAATCCAATTAAAATGGCATTCCTAACAGAAATATTCTTAGTTAATCTATTGATAGGAATTTGAAAACATATGATTGTCCAGGCGCCCATAGAGATTATTAATTCTACAGGAGCATTTGGAGAAATATAATCTGCGATGTAAAATGGAATTACAATAAAGAATTGCCAGAAAAGTACCCAATACAATGCAAAGATTAATAAGAAAATAATGAACCTGAAATTTGTAAGCACAATAAAAAGCTTTTTAATAACTGTAATCAAATCATCTTTCTTTTCTGTTAGCTTTGCAGGCGGTTCTTTATAGAAAACTAAAGTACTAATAAACATAAGCGCACAACTTATTGAAGAAACAAGGTAAACAAATTGAATTCCAAAAGTATCCCTGACTAATAATGCTAAAAGAGGACCAATTGCAGCACCAATATTAACCAACCAATAATAAACTGCATAACCAAGTGATTTTGTTTCGCTTCTGGAAGTTAAGGCAACGGTTCCAAGAACGCTTGGTTTAATAAAGGAACCGCCAAAGGCAGTTAGTATCATTATTACAAATAAAGTCCAGTACAAACTAAAGTTCGAATAGAAACCTGAAAATAAAGTCATACCGGTTGAACCAATTAAAAAATAGCCGATAGCTAAAACTAAAAATGCAAATGAAAATGCTTTTCGGAATCCAAACTTATCAGCAAGTGCACCGGCAAATATAGGAAGCAAGTATATCAATCCACCAAATAAGGATAATAATTGCCCAGCTTCAATTTCACTAAACTTAAGATGATCTCTTAAATACAATCCAAGAATTGTAGCTTGTCCGTAATATGCCAATCTTTCAAATAACTCCATTATATTGGCAACCCAAAACGAAGGATGGAAGCCATCTTTAAGATTTATAAATTTTTCTCTTAGTACCAAAACAACTCCATTATGCTTTTGATTTAGGATTGAATTTATTGATGAGAAATATTCCTTTCTTACTAATACCAACTATGAATAAAGTAGGATTACAATTCTTCTTAAAGAATTTGTTGTATCAAAAATATTAAATGATTGTTTTAATAACAATTCTTTATTTAATTTTGATTCAAGAATTGGATATAAATTTCTAAATGTATAAGAATTATTTTTTTCTGAATCGATTAGTAATTGAACTGAATGATCTTCTAAAGGATTTTACACTGTTTGAATGTTTCTCGCAAGAAAAAGAAACATTAGTTCTACGATTCAATAACATTCTGGAAGAAAAATCGTTGCTTATATCGGTTAACCAAAATCAACCCTGTGTTCTTCAAAAAAATGAATTTCACAAAGCAAGGAAGAACTTCATCAACTTTTTTGTAGAGTATTTACCTTCCAAAATAAATAGAATAGAAATTGCAACAGATGACAGGATAATTAAAATTTCATTATCAGCAGGTGAATTGTATTATTTTATTCGTGGAAAAGATACGAATATATTACTTGTTTCCTCAGATGGATTGATTCACACTTTTAAAAAAACAAATTCAGTTTTTCAAAAAAATATCTTCAATGAATTTCAAATTAAAAAATACACATCTGAATTCAACTTGCCAGATTTAAGTTCAATAGACAAACAAGCAAACTTTCAAAAGGATATTCTCAAACAATTCCCGTTTATTTCAAAAGAAATTATTAATGAAACAAAGTTGAGATCAGATAAAGCAAATTCTAACTTTTTCATTAATCTCAATGAGATTATTAAAGAAATTAGAAAGGAAAGGATTGTTGTTCTTTCTGATGAAAACCTTGGGCGGTTTATTCTTGCACCTGAATCATTCCAAATCTTTAGCGGTTCAGACAGAAAATATTTCGATTCAGTATTGGAAGCTGTCCAATATTTTATTTCCTCAAAACACAAAAAAAACAATATTGTTGATCTACAGAAACTCATTTCCAAACATCTAAATTTACAACTTCAAAAAACTTCGGATAAGTTGAATGAAATAAAATTTAGACTGGAACAACCATCAAATGAAAGGCACTATCGAAATCAAGCAAACCTATTGCTAACAAATATCACTTCTTTGAAAAAAGGAATGCTTGAAATTTCGCTTGATGATTTATATTTTAACCAGGGACTTATTAGGATAAAGTTAAACGAATCGCTTTCTCCAAAAGAAAACATTAATTTTTATTTCGAGAAGGCAAAAAATGAAAATGAAAATCGGAAACATATTAGTGAACTTTTTCTTGAACTCGAAAGGAAATTAATAAGATTAAACACATGGAAAGAAATATTTATTTCATCTACTAAAATTGAAGATTATAAAAAAATAATGAGCGATTTAAAAATAAATACTAACCAAAAACCCTTTAATAAAGAATCTCAATCTCGATTCAAGCATTATTTAATAGATGGAAAATATCATCTATTTGTAGGAAAGGACAGCAAAACTAACGACGAGTTAACGACAAAATTTGCAAAGCAAAATGATTATTGGTTTCATGCTCGTTCAGTTTCTGGTTCGCATGTTGTATTAAAAGTTGAAAATACAAAAGAAGGTATCCCAAAAAATATTTTAAAAAAAGCTGCTTCTATTGCAGCATATCATAGTAAGGCAAAATCAAGTAAGCTTGTATCCGTTTCATATACATTTAAAAAATTTGTAATTAAACGTAAAGGAATGGAGCCGGGCTCAGTAAATTTACTAAAGGAGGATGTACTGTTAGTTCCTCCAGAAATTCCAAGCAACTGTGAATTCCTAAGTGATGAATTAAATATTTAAAATTCCGCTTTACCTTTTAGTATTACTGTAGTATTTTTCACATCGAAACACTTAAACATAGGAGAACTTTTATGCGCTTAATTATTCAATCGAATTATGACCTGGTTTCTAAATGGGCAGCTAATTATGTTGCCAAATCAATTAAGGATTTCAATCCTACTGAAAAAAAACCATTTGTATTAGGTTTACCCACCGGTTCTTCACCACTTGGGATGTACAAAGAATTAATTGCACTGAATAAGAAAAAATATGTGTCATTCAAAAATGTTGTTACATTTAACATGGATGAGTACGTTGAATTACCTAAAGAGCATCCGGAAAGTTATTATTCATTTATGTGGAATAACTTTTTTAAGCATATAGATGTTCAAAAGAAAAACGTGAATATTCTTAATGGCAATGCAAAAAACCTGAACAAAGAATGTGAAGATTATGAAAAGAAAATTTTAAAATACGGCGGAATTAAATTATTTGTTGGAGGTATCGGTCCTGATGGTCACATCGCTTTTAACGAACCAGGTTCTTCACTCGGTTCCAGAACTCGATTAAAAACTTTAACAATGGATACAATGATCGCAAATTCGAGATTTTTTGAAAACGATATAAATAAAGTACCAAAGATGGCTTTGACTGTTGGAGTTAAAACTGTTCTTGATTCTGAGCAGGTTTTAATAATAATAAATGGTCATAACAAATCCAGAGCTTTAGCAAAAGTGGTTGAAGAAGGAGTTAACCATATGTGGACAGTTAGTGCTTTACAACTTCACCCACATGGAATCATAGTATGTGATGATGCAGCAACAGTTGAATTGAAAGTCGGAACTGTTAATTATTTCAAAGATATTGAAGCAGTACATTTGGATCCAGCTTCACAATTATAATTCCTAAGTAGCACAGATAAATCGTATTATATAATTTATCTGTGCTATTCTTCTTTATTATAAGTTACCAATGAACGGACATCATATTTTTTTAGTTTTTCTCTTCCATTTAGAAATGTTAGTTCAATTATAAAAGAAACCTGAACTATTTCACCGCCGAGTTTTTCAACCAATCTGCAAGCTGCTTCCATAGTTCCACCTGTTGCTAATAAATCATCATGCATTAAAACTTTATCTCCTTTCTCAATTCCATCTAAGTGAATTTCAATCGCATCTTCTCCATATTCCAACGAATAAGTTTCTTTCATTTTTTCTGCAGGTAATTTTCCAGGTTTTCGAATCGGAACAAAACCAGCATTAAGTTTATAAGCTAATAAAGCTCCTAAAATAAATCCTCTTGATTCAATCCCCACAACTTTATTTACTTTTTTTAGTTTTACTTCCTCAAATAATTTATCACTCACAAGCGTCAGTCCGTTTTTATCTTTCAACAGTGTTGTAATATCTTTGAACAATATTCCTGGTTTAGGAAAATCTGGTACACTGCGAATATAATCTGCCAATTGTTTTGAATTCATATTTTACCTTAAAATTATATGAAATTAAAATTGAATATTTCTTTTAACTTTTCTCTGAATAAATGAAATGAATTTATTTTGTTCATAACAATTAATTACTTCATCGTTACAAATACCACCTTTTCTTGCTACCATAATCCCATATTTAATAAGATCTATATCTTCGATGGAATGAGCATCTGGATTTATTGAAAACAAACAATCCTTTTCTCTTGCATAAAAAATATTTCTCCAATCTAAATCTAATCTCTGTGGATGAGCATTTATTTCAATTGCAACTTTATTAGCAGCACAAGCATCGATAACTTTTGTAATGTTTAGTTTATAGCCGTCTCTTTTAAGCAATAAGCGACCAGTTGGGTGACCTAAAACATCTGTGTACGGATTCTCAATAGCTTTAATAATACGGTTGGTCATATCAACTTCATTCATTTGAAACTGTGAGTGTATAGAGGCAACTATGAAATCGAAATTGTGCAAAAAGTCCAAGGAATAATCTAAATCCCCATTTCCAAGAATATCACTTTCAATTCCATGGAAAATCCGAATATTCATTTCTTTGCTCACCTGTTCAATTTCATTTTTTTGTTCGAATATCCGATTTTCATTTAATCCATTAGCATAAATAGCTGATTTGCTATGATCACATACAGCTAAATATTTATAACCTTTACTTTTCAATGAGGTTGCCATTTCAGTCAAATTATTCTTGCCATCAGAATAATTTGTATGGAAATGGAAAAAACCTCTGAATGCTTCCAAAGACAAATCAGAATTCTTTTTTTTATTTTGAGCAAGTTGAAAAAATTGCTGTTCGCGCATTTCTGGGATTATATATGCAATATTATTCTCTTTAAAAATTAGTTCTTCGGAGTCCCGATTTGAATATTTTTTATCAGTAACCAATTCCAAAAATTGATTTGAACCAGTGGAAAGGAATAACAGAAGATTAAAATCGAAAGAATTTTCAGTGCAAAATAGAATAACGGGAATTGTATCATCAAAAATTATTTTTAGACAAATAAACTTATCATAATCTAAATCATTTTGGGGATAATTATCCTTTACTGAAATGAATTCAGAATTACTATAAAGATTTGTAATTAATTTCTGAAATTCATTAAGGTCAGAAACCAGAATTACAAATTCCAATTTAGAAATTATTTCTAAATGCCTTCTAATATCTCCGGTTGGTTCTATTTTTAAAACATGTTCAATACCCGTTAAATTTTTTAAAACCTTGTCAATCTGCACTTCGGTTTCATTTAAAAGGATAAATCCTTTTGCGGAAGTTAATCGTTTAATCTCCTTAATTATAGCTTCTTGCGTCTTAATACCAAAACCTTTAATGCCAGATATTTTATTTTCTTGGCATGCTATGTTCAGTTCATCAATTTTTGTTATCCCTAATTCATTATAAATTAATTTTACTTTCTTGGCTCCTAATCCTCTAATTTTTAACAAATCAAAAATTCCTTCAGGAATTTCCGTTAGCAGATTTTCTAAGTTAGAAGACTTCCCATTTTTATAATAATCAGAAATTACAGATAAAATTCCTTTGCCTATTCCTTTTACATTTTTTATTGAATTGTCTTCAACCTTAGTTTCAATTTCACCTTCTATTGATCTGATTGCATTTGCCCCATTTCTAAATGCACTTATTTTAAAAGGATTTTCACCTTTGAATTCTAATAGATCAGAAATATTTTCTAATATGCTAATGATTTCGTTTTTAAAAGACATTATTAAAACAAAATGGTTATGAAATAAAGTTGAATGTAAGTTAATACAAATCCTAATATACTTCCAGAGGATACTTGTCCAAAGGTGTGAATTCTCAATTCCATCCTGGACCAAGCAATTATAAAAATCAGTGGGGCTAAAAAGAAGAAATATATATTAAAATAAAAAACCAAGGCAGCTATCATACTAGCAATTCCAAAAGTATGTGCACTAATTTTCCAATTAATTGTAATTAGGGTAATGATTAACGTGTTGATTACATAGCACAGCCATAAATGATTCATCACAGGATTAGAATTTGTTAAAAGAGACGTTGATAATCCAAAAATATTAATTACAATTCCATAGAGTAATGGAATAACCCGCTCATTTTTATTTTTAGCATCGTTATCTCCAATTTTCCTTTTCATTCTTAAAAAAAGAAACACCAAAATTGGAATGATAAATCCAAAAATAATTGTAGTAATTAAAGAATAAATTAAATGATTGGTATTTTTTTCTAAACTGAAAATAAAATAAGTAAAAGTAAAAACTAAAATACTTGGTGGAATAAGTATCAAAGAAATAAGCTGAGCAAGATACCTGGTAAAGGATTTGTTAATCAATTCTATTTAAAAAAATATTGTTCTTAATTTATTTTAGGTTAGTCTCTGTCATTAATTGATGTATTTTAATTTCATTAAGGTAATTTAAAAGTAATTCCTCAACTTCTTTGTACTCCATAAGTTTCATTAGTTCCTGTCTAATAGCGGATACTCTGTGTAGTCCTTTCAAATAAGAAGAATAGTACTTTCTAAATTCAAATATGGCTTTACGCTCACTTTTAATGACAATAGAATCTTTAAGATGTTTTAGAGCAGTAAATATTCTAATCTCAGGAGTTAATTCTAACTTAATCTTTCCATCATTTAAAAGCTCTTTAGCCTCGCGGAAAATCCAGGGATTAGCAATAGCTCCCCTAGCTATCATAATTGCATCTGCATTTGTTATTTCAAAAATATTTCTTACATCTTCAGCAGTATAAACGCCACCATTAAATACTACTGGGATTTTAACAACTTCTTTAATTTTAGGAATCCATTCCCATTGTGCTTCTCCAGAATGCCCTTGTACTTTTGTCCGGCAATGAATTGTTAAAGCTTTAACTCCTACATCTTCCATCCTTTTTGCAACATCTAGAATTGCAATGCTATCATTGTCCCAACCTATTCGGGTTTTTACTGTAACTGGTATTTCAACAGCATCAACAATGGATTTCATCATCTGCTGCATATATGGTGGATCTTTTAATAAACCTGCTCCTGCCCCGCGATTTGCAATTTTCTTAACCCAGCAACCAGCATTTACATCAATCAAATCAGGATTCTGTTCCTCTGCAATTTTAGCAGCAGAAACCATTGATGAAATACTTTCACCATAAATCTGAATTCCTACAGGTCTTTCCTTTTCTGTAATTAGAAGTTTTTTTTTTGTCTTTTCATTGGATCGGATTAAGCCTTCAGCATTCACAAATTCTGTGTAAACAATATCTGCTCCCATTTCCTTACAAATATTTCGGAAAGAGATATCAGTAACATCTTCCATTGGAGCAAGAAGCAAAGCTTTTTCTATTTGTAATTTTCCTACTTTGAACATAAATATTCTTTTTTCATTTCGCTTTAATATTTCCAGCATTTAATCTAGAATATTTTTTAGAATCCAATGCAAAGATGCTAAATAAAAAAGTTAAAAACATAAATGCGCCACCAGTAAGAAATGGAAATTGATAACCTAAATATCCGAATGAGAATCCACCCCATAATGGTCCTAATACTCTGGCAAGTGCCGATAACGATTGGTTTATTCCTAGAATTGTTCCTTGCTCTTTTTCAGAGGAATATTTCGAAATCATACTTAAAACAGTTGGTTGAAGAATACCAGTTCCAATTGCTTGAAGTGAAATAATAAAAACTAATCCTAAAAAGTTTACACCATAAGGAAGCAAACCCAATCCGAACATCATAAAAAATGTGCCGGCAATAATTTGATTCTTTTCAGAAATTTTTTCTGAAATGATTTTTATAAATCCACCTTGAACAATAGAACTTACTATTCCCATTACACCAAAAAGATAACCTATTTGTTGATCAGAAATATGGTAATGTTTATAGCCAAGTATTGCAAATGTCCCATAAATATTAGCAACTGAAAAAGTAATAATAAAAAATAGCATTATGAGTAATCCAACGTCTGGATGTTTTAAGGTTTGAAGTGTGAATTTCCAATCAAATATTTTTTTTCTAGAAATATTTTTAAGATTCTTTTCTTTAATTGATTCCTTTAAAAAGAAAAAGGCAAAGATAAAAGCAATAAATGACAAAGATGCGGCACCAATTCCAGCAACCATGTACCCATACTTAGAAAGTATACCTCCAATAATAGGACCAAATACAAAACCCATCCCAAAGGCAACTCCCATTAATCCCATTCCTTTAGATCGTTCATGTTTTTCAGTTATGTCTGCAATATAAGCTTGTGCAACCCCAATGTTACTTCCTCCAAATCCACCAAGTATTCTTGAAAGAAAAAGCATTGCAAAGGAATGTGAAAAAGCAAAAATAATATATGAGATAACTGTAGAACAAAGAGAAATTAAAATTAATGGTCTTCTGCCATATTTATCTGAAAGCTTTCCAAGAATTGGATTAAATAAAAACTGAACAAAGGAAAACACCGCCACTATTATCCCAATTCCAAAATCGGAAATACCCAATTGTTTACTGGCAAACGTTGGTAAGATTGGAATTAAAATACCAAAACCCATCAGATCAATAAATACAGTAAAAAAGATTATAGTAAGTGAAGTTTTACGCATTATTGTTTTTCCAATTCTCTTATTATTGCATCTGTAATTTTTGTTGTTCCTACAAAGTTAATTGGATTGATATCTTTTGTTACTTGCATTCCATCAGAAATTACCTTAGCAACAGCTTTTTCAATTTTACCAGCGGCTTCTTTTTCACCAATATCATTTAACATCATGCATCCAGCTAAAATAATTGCACATGGGTTTGCAATATTTTTTCCTGCAATATCTGGCGCTGATCCATGTACCGCTTCATATATCGCAATATCAGGACCAATATTTGCTCCTGGGGCTAAACCTAACCCACCAACCAATCCACTGGCAAGGTCAGAAAGAATATCACCAAAGAGATTTGTAGTTACAATAACATCAAATTGATAGGGATTCATAACCATCTGCATTGCCATATTATCAATTATCTTATCATTAAATTCAATTTCAGGATATTCCAGAGCAATTTCTTTTGCCACATCAAGAAATAACCCACCAGTAAATTTAAGAATATTAGCTTTATGTACAGCAGTCATTTTTTTTCTTTTGTGTGCTCGTGCATATTCAAAAGCATAACGAAGAATTCTTTCTGAGCCACGCCTGGTTACTATTCCAATAGTTTCTGCAGCAGTTTTGGAACTGTCAATATAATGTTCTATGCCAGAATAAAACTCTTCCAGGTTTTCTCTAAAAATGATTAAATCAATATGCTCGTAAAGTGTTTTTATTCCTTTAAATGTTTTTGCCGGGCGTTGATTAACATATAGATCAAATTCTTTCCTTAGAGCAACATTTAAACTTCTAAATCCTTTGCCTGATGGTGTTGTTAACGGACCTTTTAATGCAATCTTATTTTTTGCAATAGAATCTAACACTTGTTGAGGTAATGGATCTTTGTATTTCTCAATAGCTTCAAGTCCGGCAATTTGCACATCCCAATCTATTTTAATTCCAGCACGCTCTATAACTTTTGTTACTGCTGAGGTAATATCCGGTCCAATTCCATCTCCTGGAATTAATGTGAATTGATAACTCAATTTTTTCCTCTTTATTTTACTTTAACTTAATATAGAACAAAAATAAAAAAATATTAGTGCATTTCCCTAAAACTTTTTCATCTTAAAATGGAAGGTTTAAACAACTTAATCAAATATTTTTCTGAAACTTGTTAAAGAACAACTTCTTTAGGAGAAAATGCTTTTAGGGTTGTATTTGCAAATGTGACAGATAAATATGGTGAGTAAAAAATTATTGCTCATTAGTTCACTCTGTGTAAATCCTTTTGGTCTTAATCCATTTTAATTTTCCAGTTAGAAGGGATTTTGTGTCATCATAACTTTGTTTCATTTTAAATTTATCAACTTCCGATAAAAAACTAAATGAGGAATCAATCGTTCCTTTTTCAGATGGAAGAATTAGGAATTCATTTCCAAGGTTCGTTCTTCCTTTAAATACCCAAGTCGGCAAATAATCTAATCCATCTAATTTGATTTTATTAGTAGCAATGTTTTTCTTCAACTTTATATTTAGAATTACACCAGCATCTCTAAATCTATTTCTTTGGTTGGAATAGAAATTCCCAAGCGAATAAGCAACAAGAACCGAATCTAAATTTGATTTTGTGCTTTTGAAAAATTCTATTGGTTGGATTACATGTGGATGACTGCAAATAATTAAATCGGCTCCAAAATCTATCGTCTTTTGGATTGTTTCCTTTTGTTTATTATTCGGAAACCTTTCATATTCATTACCAATGTGAAAGTAACATATAACCAAATCCGCTCCCTCAGCTTTTGCTTTTTCTATATCACGTTTAATTAATTCATCTTGAATAAGATTAATTGAAAAACTTTTTCCTTTTGGAATAGGGTTTCCATTTGTTCCATAACTGTAAGAAATTAACGCTACTTTGATTCCCTTTATATCAACTAATTTAATTGAGTCTCTATCCGGTTGTGAATGAAAAGTACCAGTATGAAATATTTTATTTTGCTCTAATAGTTTTAAAGTTCTAACTATTCCCCTTTCCGCCCTGTCTAATGAATGATTATTTGAAGTAAACAAAAAATCAAATCCGGAATCTTTCAATGCAAGCAAATATTCATCAGGTGAATTGAACAAAGGATAACCAGAAAATATTTCATCCCTCCCTGCCAAAACTGTTTCTAAATTTCCAAAAGTAAAATCTGCTTCATACAAATATTTTCTAATATATTTAAATGAAGGATTGAAATTGAAACTATCCTTACCAATCTTTGCAAATTCAAATTGAGGAGAATGGCACATTAAATCCCCAACAAATGAAATAGTGATTGCAACTATGCTATCTTGTACAGCAGTGCTTTTTACGTTGTTGGTTTTTGAGGAATTGAAAGTAAATAGAAATAATAAAAACAGTAAACCAGTTGTAAATTTATTTAAACTCATTTATAAAAAATTGAAGCTATCATCAAAAAACATTTTTAGAAATGCCAGATGATGATAGCTTAAGGCATATAATAACTAAAAACTATTGCGGTTTTTCCGCTTTACGAGCTGTTTTCATATCCTGAACTACATTACGCATTTCCTGAGCTTTTCTTTTAAGATCACTCAATCCTTTACGTAACCTGGTGCCGGCTGCAGCTTGTCCCTTATCAACAAACTTAATTAAGTCTGGTTCAAGGCTTTGAACGAATTGGATTAGTTCCTGGTATTTTTCTTTCATAAGGTCCTCCGATTTTTAATAAAAGTTAATTAATTCAAATAGAATTTTCAAGAATAATTTCAGCAATATCTTTTACTTTAACTTCTTCTAATTTATCAAACGATTTAACTCCGTCTGTTAACATAGTCATACAAAATGGGCAAGCAGATGCAATAACATCAGGTTTTAGTTCTAAAGCTTCCCGAACTCTTTCCTCGTTAATTCTTGTACCAATTGTTTCTTCAAGAAACATTCTGCCACCCCCAGCTCCACAACAAAATCCTTTATCTCTGCTTCTTTCCATTTCAATCAATTCTGATCCAGTTACTGAATTTAGTATTTCCCTTGGTTCATCATAAATATCATTATATCTTCCTAAATAACAAGAATCGTGAAAAGTTATTTTGGATTTTGTTTCTTCAGATTTCAATTTGATTTTATTTGTTTTTATCATTTCATCAATTAATTCTGAATGATGTAAAACCTGGTAATTACCACCAAATTGTTTATATTCCTTTTTTAATGAATTAAAACAATGAGGGCACGCGGTAACAATCTTTTTAACTCCATATACATTTAATGTTTGAATATTTTCTTGAATCAGCATTTGCGCAAGATATTCATTTCCAAGACGTCTGGCAGTATCACCATTGCATTTTTCTTCATTACCCAAAATTCTGAAGTTAATATTAGCTTTTTGCATCAAATATGCAAATGATTTTGTAACTTTTTGATAACGAGCATCAAAGGAGCCGGCACAACCCACCCAAAAGAGCAGATCGCAATTTGAATCTTCTGCCATTGTTTGAATATTCATTCCTTCAGCCCAATTTGCTCTATCCTGGCTATTAAAAGCCCAAGGTGTATAGTTAGTTTCCAGATTCTTAAAAACAGCATTCAATTCATTAGGAAAGTTTGATTCTGAAAGAACAAGATTTCTTCGCATTTCCACAATTGCATCAACGTGTTCTATCATAACCGGGCATTCTTGAACACAAGCATTACAAGTAGTACACGCCCAAAGCTCATCATCAGTAATATAATTATGTAAAAGCTGTTTGTCTAATACTTCTTTTTTTCCAGAATTGTCTTTAACTAAAAGAGATGCTTTTTCAATTGTGCGATGTCTTATATCTGTAATTATTTTTCGAGGAGAGAGCGGTTTGCCTGTATTTGCGGCAGGACAAGCTGCAGTACATCTTCCGCATTCAGTACAAGTATAACCGTCTAAAAGCTGTTTCCACGTAAATTGTTCAATATCAGATGCACCGAATACTTCAATTGTTTCATCTTCAAGATTTATAGATTTTAGAATATTTTTTTTATCACTTAGATTTGCAAAGAAAACATTTGGTATTGAAGTAATTACATGAAAATGTTTTGAATAAGGTAACAAATTCAAGAATCCAAAAATAAAAATTATATGGAGCCACCAGAATATTTTTGCAAATAATTCTGCCCCTTGAATGTTGTGAGGATAAAAAATCGGTGATAAAGTAAAGGCAACTGGGCGAAGTTCGAAATGTTGAAGTTTAAAATCGTTTTGAGCAATTGCAGAAATATTTTGTCCATACATTGCAGCAACAACAAATAGAATTAAAAGCAAAATAATCGTAGCATCAATTTTACCTTCCTTTCCAACTTCCAGACGAGGAACTTTAATCACATATCTGCGATATAAAGCCCAGAGTACCGCGGCAATAACAAATACACCAAATATATCTTGTACAAAAGTAATTGCGCTATAAACAGGACCCAAAAAAACAAAGCTAAAGGGAGTATAAAATCCCTGAATTATGCTTTCCATTACTGCAGCAAGAAAAAGTACAAATCCCCAAAAAATGAAAACGTGAATTGAACCTGCAACCGGATCCCGCATTAGTTTAGTTTGTCCGAAAGCAATTATCAGAACATTTTTAATCCTTTGCGAAATATTATCAAATCTATTTTCAGCTTTACCAATCAGGAGGTACTTGATTTTAGTTCGCAAACTAAAATAAAAAATACTGAATGTTAGTATAAAAACAAGAATGAAGATAAAATTTTTAATTTCCATAAAACTGATTACATTTTTCTGTTGGAATATTGTTCTGCTTATTATTTAGGTAATTTTGGATATTTTTTACTAAATGAATGATACATACTAACTGCAGCAGAAATTTTTATTAGATCCCACACAGAAAAAATAATTGCGCCAGCAAAAAACGCCTGTTTAAAATTTCCACTATAAAAAGTTGTAAGATATGCTGCTCCAATAATCAAAACAATTAAACTTGCTAACACCATTGAGGATATTATTGTGAATAGATTTCTTTTTCTTTCAATAATAAATCCAACAATAAATGCTGCTATTGGAAATGATAAAAGATAACCACCTGTTGGTCCAAATAATATTGGTAAACCAAAAGACATATTAGCAAACACCGGTATTCCAATTATTCCAACAAATAAATAAATGATTTGACTTATTGCACCATTTCTTGAACCAAGGAAAGCTCCTGATAAAATTACAAGCATTGTTTGCAGAGTAAAAGGAACTGGCTGAACCGGAACACTTACCTGTGCAGCAAAAGCCGTAAGAGTTGTAAAAGCTAAAATCCAAAAAAGATCTTTGCTAATAGCATAGCTAAAATATTTCATCAATTTATTTGATTTACTAATTTCATTAACTAACATTGTAACTCCATCTAATTAAAATTATTTTTGAAGAATAAATATGTTTTTTCTAATAAATTATCAAATTTTTTATTGCTTCATTCAAAAGGATGCTTTATATCAAATGTATGTCCAGCCGAAGGAATTTTATAAAACTCAGTATATTTTTTATCTGACCAGTTATAAATTTCTTCAGCTTCTTTTAAAGGAACCGCTAAATCTTGTTCACCGTGTGCAATAAATAATGGTCGATTTAACTCCTCAACCGCTTTTCTAATACTTAATGAATTTTTCCCATTTTCTTCAATATCCTTTAAAAGCGGAAGTTCTATTCGCATCATCTGGCCAGTTCTTTGATTCATAACCTCAAAAAAACCTTTCTTCTTCCATTCTTCTTTTTGCCGTTCAGAATATCTGTCCAAATATGAAATCGATGCCCAAAGAGCAACTCCTTTAACATCTTTAATATTTCTTGAGGCAATTAAGGAAATTGCACCTCCGCGGCTATGTCCCAATATTCCAATCTTCGGTTGATTTACTATACCAAAATAGTTGCTTAGATAAGCATTAATAAGTTCAGACAATTCCCTTACTTCTCTTGAATAAGTATTCTGCGCAAATTTTTTAAGATCAGAAAAAACAAGTGGATTTTCACCAATTCCATTATGCGAAAAATTAAATGTAAGAACAAAAAAGCCTTTTGAAGCGAAATATTCACCTAAATATGGACCAAATCCCCAATCCTTAAATCCTTGGAAACCGTGAACAAATATTAGACAACGATTAATATTATCCGTAATTCCATAAGCAGTTAAACTTAAAACTTCTTTTTCAGATGTTATAAAACTATAATCCTGCTTAACCATACGTAAATATGCTTATTAAGATGTGAAAAATCAAGAAAATTGAACATTCAATATTATCTAATGCAATCTTGCAGATAAAAACTTCACCACAAAGAATGTTATTCCAATCTTATAAAATAATTTTTATCTTAGCATTGTAATATTTTTTATTTAGATTTATTGGTACAAAGCGATGAATTATAAATTATTTTTGGTAAAGTGGAAAGTTGTTAAGCATGGATTTTAAATTTCTTGATGAACATAAAATGCTTCGCGATACGGTAAAAGAATTTACGAATAACGAGATCCGACCAATCGCTAGAAAAATTGATGAAGATGAGTTTATTCCGAAAGAATTAATTAAAAAGTTAGGAAAGTTAGGAATTCTGGGTACTTTATTTCCAGAAGAATATGGAGGTGGTGGTTTTGGAATTGTTGGTTTTTGTCTTGCTGAAGAAGAGATTACAAGAGCCTGCGGTTCTACAGCTACTTTAATTGGAGCACATCAGTCAATTGGAACGAATACAATTTTCATTGGCGGATCTGAGGAATTAAAGAAAAAATATTTACCTTCATTAACTTCTGGTGATAAAATTGCTGCCTTCTGTTTAACAGAACCTGAAGCTGGTTCTGATGCCAACAGCCTAAAAACTCATGCAAAATTAGTTGGTAGTAATTGGATTCTGAATGGTTCAAAAACCTGGATAACCAACGGCTCTATTGCCGATGTCTTTTCAGTATTTGCAAGAACTGATAAAGGTATTACCGGTTTCGTTGTGGATTCCAATACACCTGGAATTATTATTGGTCCAAATGAAAAAAAATTAGGAATTAGGGCAAGCGCTACAAATCAAATTACTTTTGAAGATGTTGAAGTTCCACCTGAAAATATGATCGGTATTGAAGGCCGGGGATTTTTATATGCAATGCGTACTCTTGAAGCAGGAAGACTTTGCATTGGTGCATGCTGCATTGGAGCTTCAAAAGAAATGCTCGAAATGTCTGCCGCTTATGCAAACCATAGGAAACAGTTTGGTGAAGTAATAGCTCATTTTCAAGGTGTGCAGTTTATGCTGGCAGAAATTGCAACACGAATTTATGCAATGGAAAGTTTGCTTTACAGAGCCGCACAAGGTTATGATGATAAGCGAGATATTGCATTAGAAGCTGCTATGGTAAAGCTATTTTGTTCTGAAGCTGTTGCAGAAGTTGCTGATAAGGCTTTACAAATTCATGGTGGAATGGGATTTTCCAGAGAATTACCTTTAGAAAAATTTTACAGAGACGCGCGAATACTAAAAATTTTTGAAGGCACGAGTGAAATTCAAAAAATGATAATTGGAAGGAAAGTCGCAAAAAATAATGGAGTCTGGAAGTTATAATGCCAAAACTTTTAGTTATTCCTTCGATTGATATAAAGAACGGAAAAACTGTTCGCGTTGTTCAGGGTATTCCTGAATTAGATGTTGCTGAATACGGGAACGACCCGGTAGATGCAGCTCTTCTGTGGCGGGCTGAAAACGCAAAGTGTATTCACGTTGTTGATCATGATGCTATCTGGGATGAGAAAGGAAGAAATTTTAAACTCATTGAAAAAATTTGTTCATCGGTAGTTATTCCCGTTCAACTTGGTGGCGGCATAAGAAATCTTGATGATGCAAAACGAGCTATTGATCTGGGTATTTACCGGATTGTTATTGGAAGTTTATTGCATGAGAACAGGAAGGAATTCGAGAGGATAGTAAAAGAAATTGGTATTACTCATGTTGCTGCTGCAATTGATTTTTTTGAAAACGAAGTAATCTATAAAGCAAGATCTATTAAAACCGGTTTAACCCCATTACAGATAGCAAAGGATTTTAAAACTTTTGGTATTGAAAGAATAGTTGTAACAGATGTTAAAGCAAATGGTATGATGTTCGGTCCAAATATAGAAATATCTAAGTTGATAGCAGAAGTAACTAAATGCAAAGTGACTCTTTCCGGCGGTGTTAGAGATAAGGATGACCTGATGGCAATAAGTGAAAATACAGATTCAGGCATCGATTCTGTCATTGTAGGCCGTGCACTTTATGAAAATAAATTTCCTTGCCAGAGGTTATGGCGCATAGCAGAATCTGGAATTTTTAATTGAGGTTTGAGATGCAAGAAAACAAAAACACAATTACTGTCAGTAGCTTTTGGTCCAATCTTTTTAAAACACCTGCCGAAAGAGATGAAATTAAGTTAGTACTTACTTCCATGCCTCCATTCAAAGAACTTAGCTCGAGGGATCTTGATTTACTCTTACATATTGTACACAACAGAGTTTATGCTGCCAATGAATTCATCTTCAATCAAGGAGATCCTGGAATTGGATTATATATTATTCAATCAGGTGAGGTACGTATTGAGAAACAAATAGATAAAAATCAAAAGTACACTCTTGCTGTTTTTAACAGAGGTGATTTCTTTGGAGAAATTGCTTTGCTTGACGATGATGCCCGCTCCGCATCAGCTATTGCAGCGAAGGATTCCAAATTAGCTGTTATATTTAAACCAGACCTTGACGAATTTGTAGAAAAATATCCAAAGAAAGGAATTAAAATACTCCAAGGCATTTCTCAAATTGTAGCAACACGATTAAGAAACATCAATCAGGATTTTATCACTTTATATTTTCAATCTTTAAATAAACAATGAGGAGGTTTGTATGGAATCTCAATTTAAAAACATTTTAGTTCCAATTGACTTTTCTGATTATTCTAAACGAGCATTACAATATGCATTCAATTTAGCTAATCTTTTTGGATCAAAAATTTTTTTAATTTATGTAATAGAACCAGTAATATACCCGGCAGATTTTAGTATGGGGCAAGTTGCCCTGCCAGCAATAGACATTGAAATGAATTCGAGAGCAAAAGAAGAATTAGAAAATCTTGCTAAAAAGGAAATTTCTGGTTTGGAAGTTACAACAATAATAAAGACCGGAAAACCTTTTGTGGAAATAATTGAAACTGCATCCGAAAATGACATCGATTTAATTATTATTGCATCCCACGGGCATACTGGTGTTGAGCATATTCTTTTCGGCAGTACTGCAGAAAAGGTTGTTAGGAAAGCTCCTTGTCCAGTGTTAACTCTGCGGGAACCAGTGAAAGGTTTTACCTATAAAGCATAACTTATTCAAATAAAATAATTTTAGAATTGAAATACCTCTTATGTTTCTTTTTAATAAAAAAATTAAAATACTATTTCTTTATGTAACTCCATTAATTATTACAGGATGTTTCTCTTCCAAAAGCGGAGTTGAAAAAACAAGTAATGAAATTATAATATTACCACGGTCAGCCTGGAATGCTTTAGATCCCAAACCGTTTCCATCTCAAATTCCGGAACGGATCACAATTCATCACGAAGGAGAATATTTATCCCCGGATGCAAATGCTGCAGAAAAAATAAAAAACACTCAAATCTGGTGCATAGGCAAAGAAAGAAATTGGTCCGATATTCCTTATCATTTTCTTATAGACTTAAAGGGAAATATTTACGAAGGAAGAAATGTCTTTACTGCTGGTGAGACTAATACAATTTATGATCCTTCCGGGCATTTGCTTCTTACTTGTATGGGAAATTTTGAAGAGCAGGAAATTTCTAATGAACAGCTAAATGCACTAATTAATTTAACTGCATTTTGTTGTAAGAAATATCAGATAAATCCAGAAACTATTAAAAGCCACCGGGATTATACTGAAACCTTGTGCCCAGGTAAAAATCTGTATAAATATTTCCAGAACGGATATATCATTAAAAAAGTTAAAGAGGAACTTGCTAATCTTTAATTTTATTTTATCATAGGTTTCATAATTAATTCATTCCTTTGATTATTAACTTCATTCATCTATTTTTGCAAATAAAAAAAGGATATAAATGGATTATCACTTGCTTGCCAAAAAAGCAATTGAAGCAAAAAGAAATGCTTTACCTACCTATTCACACTTTCATGTTGGGGCGGCTCTTTTAACTCTTGAAGAAAAAGTTTATTCTGGAGTTAATGTGGAAACTTCTTCTTATGGTTTGACAATGTGTGCAGAACGTACGGCAATATTCAAAGCTATTTCAGAAGGAGAAAGAAATTTCAAAGCTATTGCAATCGCAAGTGATTTACCAGGTTTTTGTCCACCCTGTGGAGCATGCAGGCAGGTAATTTGGGATTTATGTGCAGATATTGATGTAATAATGGTGAACCATAAAAATGAATTATTGGTAAAAAAGATAAGCGAACTTCTTCCATTTGCCTTTGGTGATGATAAGTTAAATGAATTATGAAGTTCCGTAATTCATGAATGATTATAAATAATTAATTCGAAATAAAATTGAATATTGATTCTGAAGATATTTCGCTTGGAGAAGCTATATGGAATTAGCACCGCACTCAACACCAAAAGATACCGGTTGGATTGAAGTAATAGCTGGTTGTATGTTCAGTGGTAAAACTGAAGAATTGATTAGAAGATTACGACGTGCTCAAATTGCCAAACAAAATGTAAAAGTTTTTAAACCTAAAATTGATGTAAGATATTCTACAAGTAAAATAGTTTCTCACAGTGAACAATCACTTCCCTCTTTGATTGTAGAATCTCCTCAAGAGATTTTAGAACTTGCAAAAGATGCGCAAGTAATTGGTATTGATGAAGCACAATTCTTTTCCAGCGAGCTTATTAGTGTATGCAATAAATTAGCTGATGAAGGAAAACGCGTAGTTGTTGCTGGCCTTGATTTAGATTATCGTGGAATTCCTTTTGAACCAATACCTCAACTTCTTGCCATAGCAGAATACATTACAAAAACATTGGCAATTTGTGTGGAATGCGGTAACCCTGCAGACAGAACACAGCGCAAAATAAAATCAGAAGAAAGAGTTGTTGTTGGCGCTGCAGATTCATACGAAGCACGCTGCAGAAAATGTCATTACATTCCATAATTAAAAAGAGAATATTATGAACACAGTTTCACTTTTAAGAGGAATACTTGGGCTAATTGTTTTACTTTCAATAGCCTATTTATTTTCCAATAATAAAAAGAAAATTAATTGGAGATTGGTAGGTAGCGGTTTATTACTTCAAGTTGTATTTGCCATTTTTGTTTTAAAAGGAAGTGAACTAGCAAGTTTTTTTTCACCGCTTGGCTGGCCTAAAAAGTTAATTGAAGGTGTCGGTTATGTTTTTGTATTAATTCTTGGCTTTACTACCGAAGGATCCAAATTTGTTTTTGGCTCGCTGGCAATTAGTCCAGGTAATGCGGGCAGCCTTGGAATGTTCTTTGCGTTTCAGGTTTTACCAACAATTATTTTCTTCGCAAGCTTAATGTCTGTTCTTTACTATCTAGGAATAATGCAAAAAATTGTTCAAGCAATGGCTTGGGTTATGGCAAAAATTATGGGAACAAGCGGTGCTGAATCACTTTCTAACACAGCAAATATTTTTGTCGGTCAAACCGAAGCTCCATTAATGATAAAGCCATATATAAAAGGAATGACGAAAAGTGAACTCCTTACAATTATGGTTGGTGGTATGGCAACTATAGCAGGTGGAGTAATGGCTGCTTATATTCAAATCCTGGGAACAACGTATGCACAGGTAATGAATATATCACTTCAGCAAGCTCAAATATTATTTGCCACACATTTACTTGGGGCTAGTGTAATGGCGGCACCAGCAGGACTGCTAATTTCAAAAATTCTCTATCCCGAAACTACTGAACCAGAGACGAAAGGAAAAGTAAAAGTACCTGTTGAAAAAAATGCTTCCAATGTTGTAGAAGCAGCAGCTGTTGGAGCCGGTGATGGCTTAACGCTTGCCTTAAATGTTGGTGCTATGTTAATTGCTTTCATTGCTTTGATTGCATTATTAAATTATTTATTGCACGGACTTGGAGAAATTACCGGTTTGAACGCCATTATATTAGCAAAATTCAATCAACCTTTAAATCTGCAATTTCTTTTTGGTGTAATACTTCAATACCTGGCTATGGCAATTGGCGTTCCTTTAAACAATGCAATGCAGTTTGGTAGTTTGATTGGAACAAAAGTAGTCCTTAATGAATTTGTTGCTTATGTCGATTTAACTAAAATGATAGAATTCAAACAGCTTGATCCTAAAACTATCTTTATGGCAACTTATGCATTATGCGGATTTGCAAACTTCAGTTCTATCGCTATACAAATTGGTGGAATAAGTCCTCTTGCACCAAATAGAAGAAGCGATATTGCAAGTCTTGGTTTAAAAGCTGTGCTCGGTGGTTCTCTTGCTACCTTAATGACAGCCACCTTGGGTGGAATATTATTTTAATCGGAGGAATTTTTGGTTGACTTACATTTCAAGTACAAAGAACTGATACAAATTCTTGAAAAAGAATCTCTTTTCATTCCGGATATTTCAATTGTACTTGGAAGTGGTTTAGGGGATTTTGCAGAGAGTGTTGATACTATAAAAACAATAAGTACTTCCGATTTACCAAATTATCCCAAATCAACAATTCCAGGGCACCAGGGTAAAATTCATTTTGCAAAATATAGCGGTAAAAATATTCTTTTATTCCAGGGAAGAATTCATTTTTATGAAGGCTATTCATTAAACCAATGTATACTTCCAGTTTTAATAGCTCACCAATTAGGATCAAAAAAAATCCTTTTAACAAATGCGGCTGGAGGTATTAATGTAAATTTTAAACCCGGTGATTTGATGTTAAATGATTCATTCAATTCAATTAACATTAAAAAAGAATTAACCGACCTAATTGGTTTAGGTTCCTTGGATACAAGGAACAGGTTTATTGATTTCCCATCATCTTTGATGAATGAAAAATTTAGAAAAGCGGCATTAGAAGAAGATATCACTTTGCAAAGCGGAGTTTACTGGTTTACTAAGGGACCGAGTTATGAAACTCCAGCAGAAATAAAAATGATGGCTAAGTTTGGTGCCGATGCCGTTGGTATGTCCACGGTTCACGAAGCAGTTTATGCAGCTCATTTAGGAATGGATGTTGGCGCAATTTCTTGCATCACTAATTTTGCAGCAGGAATTTCCCCGGTAAAATTATCTCACAACGATGTAACTGAAACAGCTAACCTGGTTAAAGCAACTTTTGAAAGATTGGTTAAAAGAATAATATCAATTGTTTAATTGATAAATTGTTGCATTGTTAAATAGATTTGAGATTAATCTATTTTGATTCTTGATCAGCAATTTAAAAGTGTTACATTGAATAAGTTGTAAAATTAAATAAGTGAAATGTCATTTAAGAATGGAAATTTATTTCTAACCTGATCTACTTTTTCCAATTCAATTTCAGCTATTACAACTTTTTCTTCATTTTCTAAAGAAACAATCTCTTCACCCATTGGATCAAACACACTACTAAATCCATTATATTGATTCTTTGGATCTGTGCCAACTCTATTTACTCCAATCACATAGCATTGATTTTCTATCGCCCTGGCTTTTAGCAAAGTTCTCCAATGTTCAATCCTTGGAATTGGCCAGTTAGCTATATTAATAATCAAGTGTACTTTTTCTTTTCCATAAAATCTATATAACTCCGGGAAACGAAGATCGTAACAAATTGAAAGACCAATTTTACAATCATTGACAATTGTTGTGCGTGGAGCATCTCCTTTTGCAAATTTTTTATCTTCACCAGAAAAAGAAAACGGATGTATTTTACTATACTTATTTATCAGAACGCCACTTCTGCTAATATGAATTAAAGAATTGAATATCTTTTCCTCTTGTATTTCAATAACTCCGGCAATAATATCTGAGTTTAATTTCTGAGAAATGGTTTTGAAGAATTGGAAACTTTCTCCATCGATGGACTCAGCAAACAGAGATGATTTCATTGTAAATCCTGTTAATGTCATTTCAGGAAAGATTATCAGATCAACATTTTTTGTTATCTGATTAACCATCAATAATAATTTATCTTTGTTTGCTTCTTTATCTTCCCAAACAGGATTGTATTGTACTAAACCAATTTTCATAATTGACTTAATTTTTTGATAGAAAGTTAATGAAGTAAATAAATTTATACAATATAAGATTGCACTATTATAATTTTTGAAGATAGTTGTTAACTGCTTCAGCAACTTTCCTTCCGGAATTGATTGCTCTAACTACAAGACTTGCTCCGGTTATTGTATCGCCAGTGGCAAAGAATCCATTAGTTGATGACATATAATTGGAATCAACTTTAATATTTCCTCTGTTATCAATTTCAATATTTAGGTCCTTTACAAGAGAACCATGTTCAACATGGATAAATCCCATTGCAAGCAAAACCAAATCAGCATCTAAGATAAAATCAGATCCATCTACTTCGAGGAATTGTTTGTTCCCTTCTGTCCACTCCAAATCTTTGCAGTTTATCCTTTTTACTTTACCATCTTCACCTTCAAAAGATTTTGCCATAAAATTCCATCTTCTTTCACAACCTTCATCGTGCGAGCTTGATGTGTGCAGGATGAGCGGCCAATTTGGCCAGGGATTATAAAGTGTTCTTTCAATTGGTGGCTGCGGAAGAATCTCTACTTGCGTAATGCTTTTGGCACCCTGACGATTTGAAGTACCAACACAATCAGACCCAGTATCTCCGCCACCAATCACTACCACGTTTTTATTTTTAGCAGAAATAATATTTTCTTCGGGAATAATATTGCCTGCATTTATTTTATTTTGCTGCGTTAAAAAATCCATTGCAAAATGAATTCCCTTCATCTCTCTTCCGGGAATATCCATATCTCTTGGAATTGTTGAACCA
Organism: Ignavibacteriales bacterium; assembly: GCA_026390815.1. NCBI lineage: Bacteria > Pseudomonadati > Ignavibacteriota > Ignavibacteria > Ignavibacteriales > Ignavibacteriales bacterium. The sequence continues at coordinate 29,741 of JAPLFH010000012.1, forward strand.
GCAGCCAGAACTACTGCATTAAAAGATCTTTGTAAATATTTGGCTGAAATATCTATCCCAACATTCACTCCAGTCTCAAATACAACACCTTCGGCTTTCATCTGTTCAAGTCGTCTGTCAATAATCTTTTTTTCTAATTTAAAATCCGGGATTCCATACCTCAACAGTCCACCAATTCTATCACTTTTTTCAAACACAACTACATCGTGACCGGTTCTTGCTAATTGTTGTGCAGCAGCTAAGCCAGCCGGACCTGATCCAACAACAGCTATTCTTTTACCTGATTTGTAAGTTGAAATTTCCGGTACAATCCAACCTTCTTCCCAACCACGTTCCACTATTTGCAATTCAATATGTTTAATTGTAACGGCTGACTGATTGATCGATAATGTGCATGCGAATTCACAAGGTGCCGGGCAAACTCTTCCGGTAAATTCCGGAAAGTTAATAGTTGAGTGAAGTAATGTTAATGCTTTCTTCCACTGATTTTTATAAACCATATCATTCCAATCTGGAATTCGATTTCCGCATGGACAACCTTGTGAATGGCAATATGGTATTCCACAATCCATGCATCTTGATGCTTGCTCTGCTACTTCATCTTTTTTAAGAAGCTGATCAAACTCTCGGAAGTCAGTTATTCTTTCTGTGATTGAACGCTTCTTTGGATTTGTTCTAGTGTATTCTAAAAATCCAGTTGGTTTACCCATTGAACACCTCCTCAGTTACAGCAACTGTATCAACGTCGCGTTGTTCCTGCAATCGCATTCTCTCAAGTGATTTTCTATAATCAATTGGTATTACTTTTACAAACATTGGCAGGTTCGATTCCCAATTATCCAAAATCATTTTTGCTCTTGTGCTTTTTGTATAGAAAAAATGTTTCTCAATCATTTCTCTTAATTGAATTTTATCATCCTTATCCCAAACGCTTTCAAGATCGACCATGTCAAGATTACACTTGGTATCGAACAGCTGGGTTTGATCATAAACGTAAGCAATACCGCCGCTCATTCCAGCCGCAAAATTTTTTCCTGTTGAACCAATTACAACTACCATCCCACCAGTCATATATTCGCAGCCATGATCACCTATTCCTTCCACAACTGTTTTAGCCCCGCTGTTACGAACTGCAAATCTTTCACCTGCTTTTCCGTTTATATAAATCTCGCCACCAGTTGCACCATAAAGAACAACATTTCCAGCAATAACATTTTCTGCAGCCTGAAATCCAGCATTGGTGGGAGGAACTAAAACAATTCTGCCACCGGACATTCCTTTACCAACATAATCGTTTGTATCACCAACAACTTTTATAGAAATTCCCGGAACTAAAAAAGCTCCCAGACTTTGTCCCGCTGATCCAACAAAATTTAATTTAATGGTACCTTCCAATAATCCCTTTGGTCCATATCTTCTTACAATTTCTCCGCTTAATCTTGCACCAACTGTTCTGTGGACATTTCTGATTGGCAAATTAACTTTAACTGGTGTTCTACTTTCTAAAGCAGGTCTCACCATTTTGATAAGTTCGTCATCAAAAACTTCAGATTCTTCCTGGTTGGCTATGCAGCAGGTTGTAACCATTGTTTCATCCTTAAATGCAGAAAGTAAAGGAAGCAAATCTAATTTATTTGTTTTCCAATTATTTTCTGATGGCCTGTACTCAAGAATTTCTGTATGACCGCACATTTCCTCGACTGTTTTAAATCCTAACTCAGCCATTTGTTCACGCAAGTCCTGCGCAAGAAACTTGAAAAAGTTCTCAACATATTCTGGTTTCCCTGTAAAGCGAGAACGAAGAAGTGGATCTTGTGTAGCTACCCCAACAGAGCAGGTGTTCAAGTGACATTTACGGAGCATAATACATCCAATTGTAATCAGAACCGAAGTTGCAAATCCAAATTCCTCAGCACCAAGTAAAGCAGCCACAGCAATATCTCTCCCGGTTTTTATTTGTCCATCAACTTGAACAAGAATTTTATCCCGGAGATTATTTGCCATTAAAGTTTGATGAGTTTCAGCCAATCCAATTTCCCAGGGAATTCCTGCATGGCGAATTGCGGTTAGAGGAGAAGCACCTGTTCCTCCTTCATAGCCGGAGATTAAAACTAAATCAGCTTTAGCCTTTGCAACGCCTGCTGCAATTGTTCCCACACCTGTTTCGGAAACAAGTTTAACTGAAACTTTTGCTTTTGGATGAACACATTTCAAATCGTAAATCAGCTGAGCAAGATCTTCAATTGAATAAATATCGTGATGTGGTGGTGGAGAAATTAATGTAACACCGGATGTAGTATGGCGGACTTTTGCAATTTCTTCACTAACTTTATGTCCGGGTAACTGCCCACCTTCGCCAGGTTTTGCTCCTTGTGCAACTTTAATTTGAATTTCATCTGCACTTAATAAATATTCTGCAGTAACTCCAAAACGTCCTGAAGCAATTTGTTTTACTTTAGAGCGTTTACTATCTCCATTCGGCAAGGGAATATTTCTTTCCATATCTTCGCCGCCTTCACCGGAGTTGCTTCTACTTCCAAGTCTGTTCATTGCGATTGCAATTGTTTCATGAGCTTCTTTGCTGATTGAACCAAAAGACATTGCAGAAACCACAAATCTTTTTATGATTGATTCAACAGGTTCCACTTCATCAATTGGAACAGGAGTTCTTTTCTTGAATTTTAATAAGCCACGAATAGTTTTGCCTTCAGTATTCGATTCGTTTACAATTTTGATATATTCTTTAAAGACCGAATAATCATTTGCTCGTACAGATAACTGAAGTTTTGAAATTGCTTCATAAGTCCAAAAATGATTTTCACCATCGATACGACTTAAATATGAACCACCAACATCAAGCAGGTTGTTGAATTTGCCATGTTCTGGAAAACCTTGCCGATGTCTGAGTATTGCTTCCTTTTCGATTTCTTTTAGACATAATCCACCAAGCCGAGAAATTGTACTTGAGAAAAATTTATCAATCACCTCTCGACTAATTCCTATTGCTTCAAAAGTTTGCGCTTCAAAAAAACTATGAACTGTAGAAATTCCCAATCGGCTCATCGTTTTTAAAAAGCCTTTCTTAACTGCAATGATATAGGAATCGAGTGCTTCTTCCGGTTTCAAATTCTGTTCAAGCATATTTGTTTCAGCAAGATCTCGGATAGTAGCAAATGCAAGATAAGGACAAATTGCATCGGCACCGAAACCGATTAGCAAAGCAAAATGTATTACTTCTCTAACTTCCCCTGAATCAATTATTATACTTGCATGGTTACGCAATCCTTTCTTTGCAAGGTGATGATGCAAACCTGAAGCAGCAAGAAGTGATGGAATAGGAACCTTGTTTATCTTTAAGTTTCTATCGGAAAGGATTAGGATAGTTGCTCCATCCTGAATTAATTTTTCTGCCTGATCAAAAATTAAATCGAGTGACTTTTGCAAACCGTTCTCTTCATCTGCTGAGAATAAAATATCAATTGTTTTTGTGCTAATATGCGGGTGATTTGCCGACTTTATTCGCATCAAATCTTCAGTTGTTAAAATTGGATGTGATAGTTTGAATCCACGAAAATGTTCCGGAGTTTCTTCAAGCAAACTTCCTTCTCCACCAACAAAACTTTCCAATGACATTACAAGTTCTTCGCGGAGTGGATCGATTGCAGGATTTGTTACTTGCGCAAACCTCTGCTTGAAATATGCAAACAAAGATTGAGGACGGTTTGACAATATCGCAAGCGGTGTATCATTTCCCATTGAACCAACCGCCTCCTGACTTCTGGAAGCCATCGGATTGATAATCATCTTAAGTTCTTCTTCGGTGTACCCAAATGCATGCTGCTTTTGCAGTAATTCTTCCGGGTTTTCTTCCGGAATACTTCCGGGTGTAAACAATCCACGCAATTCTATAATATTATCTTTAATCCATCTGCGGTAAGGTTTCTGTCTGGAAATTTTGGCTTTGATTTCTTTATCAGGTACAACTCTATTTTGAATTAAATCCGCAAGAAGCATTTTGCCAGGTGAAAGTCTGCTTCGTTTAATCATTTTTTCTGCCGGAAGATCGAGTACACCGGTTTCCGATGCGAGCAAAACTATTCCATCACTTGTTATTGTATAGCGCGAAGGACGTAAACCATTTCTATCCAAAATTCCACCAATAAATCGCGCATCCGAAAATGCAATTGCCGCTGGACCATCCCATGGTTCCATTATAGCTGAATGAAATTCATAGAATGCACGCTTATCTTCACTCATCTGAATTTTAGGTCCGTTTGCTTCGGGCACCATCATCATCATTGCGTGAGGAAGAGAGCGACCTCCAAGAACAATAAGTTCGAGAACATTATCAAAGATAGCGGAGTCGCTTCCTGATTCATCAATAATCGGTTTTATTTTTTCAAGATCATCGCCAAATAAATTAGATTTTAGAATTGCCTCACGTGCTTTCATACGATGGATGTTACCGCTTAGTGTATTAATTTCTCCATTATGTGCGATGTAACGGAACGGTTGTGCAAGATTCCAGGTTGGTAAAGTGTTTGTACTGTACCTTTGATGAATAATTCCAAATGAACTGGCAAATCTTTTATCGGAAAGATCCGGAAAGAATATTGGAAGCTGATGAGCGGTTAATAATCCTTTGTACACAATTTTAGTGGAGGACATGCTTGCAACATAAAACTGACTTGTATCTCCGTCCCAACTATTTATTTCTTTTTCCACTAATCGCCTGATTACATACAATTTTCTTTCGAAAGAATTTATTTCAATTTTACCACGATGAATAAACAATTGATAAACCTGTGGTTTTGTGGTTTTTGCTAAATCGCCAAGAGTACTTTCATCAACTGGTACTTTACGCCAGCCTAATACTTCGCATCCTTCTTCTGAAACAAATTTTTCAAAGGTTGAAATACATCTTTCAGTAAGAGATGAATCTGCCGGCATAAAGATCATAGCAGCAGCATAATCGCCGGTTTTTGGTAAATGAATTCCAATTGACTTACATTCATCTTTAAAAAATGTGTCCGGTGTTTGAATCATAATTCCAGCACCATCACCGGTAGTTTTATCACCGCCTAATGCGCCGCGATGTTCAAGATTAACAAGTACAGTAATTGAATCTTCAATTATTTTATGACTTGGAATTCCATCCAATTTAACAATAAAGCCAACTCCGCAATTATCATGTTCAAATGATGGATCGTAAAGTCCACGCTTTAAAAGTCTTCCGGCGGAGTTTCTATTCCACATGTTTTTCATCAATATCATTCCTTTGTTTACAAAACTATAAATAGAATGAGGAAATTAAATAACTACAATGCTGCCCATATATTTTCTTAATTCCTGAAGAATTGCATCCGTTAAGAAAATGGAAAACACAATTAAGAGATTGAAATTAAATTCTAAATTACTTTTTGGGATTTGCTTTTCTGAATCTTAAATAGTTTATAATTAATACTATCCATCAGTGCCTGCCAGCTTGCTTCAATTATATTTTCAGAAACGCCAACGGTTGACCAGGTTTCATTTCCGTCACTTGATTGAATGAGTACTCTTACTTTAGAAGCTGTGCCCTGCTTCTCATTTAACACCCGCACTTTATAATCAACTAATTTTATCAATGCAATCTCCGGATAAAATCTTAACAATGCTTTACGAAGAGCATTATCCAGTGCATTAACAGGTCCAATACCGTTGGCTGCCGTGTGTTCAATTTCGCCATCCACTTCAATCTTTAATACTGCTTCTGCACTTTCGTTCTTTCTATTATCAAACGTTACATTCACTTTCGATTCCAGCATTTTGAAAAATGGTGAGAATTCATTCATCTCAGATCGAAGTATGAGTTCGAATGAAGCTTCAGCACCATCGAACTGGTAGCCATCAAACTCAAGAGTTTTAATATGATTTACCAATTTTTTACTTAGTTCGTTATCTCCATTAAGATTAACCCCAAGCTCCTTCGCTTTATATTTTATATTGCTCTGTCCGGAAAGATCAGAAATTAAAACGCGCTGTTTATTGCCAATCAACTTGGGATCGACATGTTCATACATTCTACTGTCCTTCAATACAGCGCTCACGTGAATTCCTCCTTTGTGTGCAAAGGCTGAATTACCAACAAATGCTGCTCTTGTATTAGGAACAAGATTCATCAATTCAAAAACATAATTTGAGAGTGATGCAAGATGGTCCAGGTTTTCATTTACATTCGTTTGTTTAATCAATTTTAAAATGATGTTTGGAATTATGCTGGAAAGATTTGCATTACCGCATCTTTCACCTACACCGTTAATTGTTCCCTGAACATGCACGGCTCCCGCTTCGATTGCTGCTAAAGAATTTGCAACCGCAAGTTCCCCATCATTGTGTGCATGAATGCCAACCGGTTTATTAATATTATTCAATACATCTTTAACAATATCAGTCACCTGGTGGGGTAAAGAACCACCGTTCGTATCACAAAGAACAATTGATTTTGCACCTGCCTTTTCTGCTGCTTTAATCATCCGTAAAGCAAAAAAGGGATTGTTCTTATATCCATCGAAAAAATGTTCCGCATCAAAAATTACTTGTCTTCCATTTTCCTTTAAGAATTGTATCGAATAGAATATCAATTCTTCATTTTCCAACTCAGTTAAACCTAAGCTAACTTCGGAATGAAAATTCCACGTCTTGCCGAAAATTGTAACGATTTCAGTCTCAGCTTTAAGTAAAGCAAGAAGATTTGGATCAGAAGAAATCTTATCCGGGAACCTGGCAGTTGAGCCAAAAGCACAAACTTTTGCATGTCTAAGATTCAATTTTTTTGCAAGCTTAAAATATTCTTCATCACGCGGATTGCTCCCGGGCCATCCACCTTCAATGATATCTATCCCAAATTCATCCAACCGTTGAGTAATGCTCAATTTATCAGTCACTGATAAATTAATGCCTTCACCTTGCGTTCCATCCCGCAGGGTTGTGTCAAACAGTTCTATAAAATTTTTCTTCATATTTTCTTCTCAATAATATTTTAAAGTCTTAAAACAATTTGAACATTATAAAAGGAAACAAATTTTTCATCCTTGTTTTAACAATCGACTATTATGCTAACATTCCAACTTTTCTTGCATACTTAAAAACTCCACCTGCTTCAACAATCTCAAAAACATCTCCAAGCGAATTAAGTTTATGTACTTTACCAGATGAATGATTTGTTAAAGTATTTGTGTCAACATTTAATTCTACTTCATCACCGGTTTTAATTTTATCATTTAGCTTTTCTTTACTATCATAAGGAACAAGAAAGCCACCATCCACAGAATTTCTGTAAAATATCCTTGCGTATGATTCAGCTATAACTGCTTTCACTCCAGCTTTCTGAAGAGCTAAAGGCGCATGCTCTCTTGAAGAACCACAACCAAAGTTGGAACCACCGATTATAATTTCGTATTCTGATTGCTCACAATCGCCAACTATAAATGGTTTGCCTCCATCCGGTAATCCAGCTTTTTCCAAAGGAACACTTGATAATGCAAAGTGTCCGTACTTTTTAGATTCCTCTGGATCAGTTGTACTATAAACCAAATATTCAGCAGGAATAATTTGGTCCGTATCGATGTTATCGCCAAGAACGTATGCTTTACCTTTTAATATTTTTTCCATCAGCCTACTCCCTGCCCTCTCCAAAAGGAGAGGGTTTTTAATTTAATATTTTGTATTTGTGAAAAATACTTATTACAAAATCCCAAAATCTCCTTTGGGGGGATTTAGGGGACTAATCTCTTGGATCCGTTATAACTCCTTTTATTGCTGAAGCGGCAACAGTTAATGGAGAAGCTAAATACACTTCTGATTTTTTGCTTCCCATCCTGCCGGGAAAATTTCTATTGGTAGTTGAAATTACAACATCACCATCCGTAGATCTTCCAATTGTATCTGAAGGACCACCAAGACACGCAGCACAAGAAGACTGTGCAATAATGCATCCAGCATTTTGAAAAATATCTTTTAGTGAAATACCGGAAATAGTTTCTTCATCAAGCTGTGCTGCTATTGAAGTACTTGCAGGGACAATAAAGGTTGGAACTTTTACAGTATTTCCAAGAAGTATTTTTGCTGCAAATTGAAAATCAGTAAGTTTACCTCCCGTGCAGGATCCGATATAACATTTAGTAAGTTTTGTTCCACTAACATTTCTAACCGTATCCCGGTTATCCGGACTATGCGGTTTTGCAACCAATGGTTCAAGTTTAGAAACATCATAATTATATTTTCCAAAATACTTTGCATCAGAATCGCTAGAGTAAATTTCATAATCAGTTTCAATTTTATCTTTTAAATATTCCTTTGTAATAGAATCTGCAGCAATAATTCCGTTCATTCCGCCAGCCTCAATTGCCATATTAGTTAAAGTCATTCTTTCATTCATTGAAAGACCAACTACTGCATCACCGTCAAATTCCATTGCACGGTAAGTTGCGCCATCTGTTGTAATATCACCAAGGATTTGAAGTATTAAATCCTTTGCAGTAAGATAGTTTGGCATTTCTCCATTAAATGTAAACTTTATCGATGCTGGAATTTTCTCCCAGATTTTACCCGTTCCAAGAATAAATGCAGCGTCAGTATTTCCAACGCCAGTTGCAAACATTCCAAATGCTCCGGAAGTACAAGTATGGGAATCGGTTCCAAACAATACTGTACCGGGGACATTATAACCTTCTTCCGCAAGGGCAATATGACATACTCCTTTATATCGTTCTGTTCCAACATCATAATAATTTGGAATATCATATTCCTTTGCGAACTGCCGCAGTAAATCTACATTTCTATTTGCCTGGGAGTTTTTAGTAAAAATGTAATGATCCGGAAAGATTACAAGTTTTTCTTTATCCCAGATTTTTGCATCCACTCCAAATTCTTTTTTCCAAATAGCTATAGTTGGCGGACCGCAGACGTCGTGTGTCATAAGTACATCAACATTTAGCCAAACGTTTTCTCCTGGAGTTACTTTATTTTTTCCAGCAGATTTTGCTAAAATATTTTCTGTTATTGTCATTCCCATAATTTTTTCTTCAGATTGATTTGATTGATATTTGATTTTCTGTTAATTCAATATTTGTTTTTTGAAATAGTTGAAACTGGTTTATAGCTTGTAAATATGCTTTTGCACTTGCTTCAATTATATCTGTAGAAATTCCTCTACCAGTAAATGAATTTTCATCACTGCGAATTCTAATGATTGCTTCTCCCAGTGCCTGCCTTCCCTGGGTAACCGAGCGGACATTGTAAGATTCTACCATCGGTTTAATGTTCAAGGCTCGTTCAATTGCATTAAAGCAAGCATCAACTGGTCCATCACCTGTAGATGATTCCTGGATTGATTCCTCCCCGACTTTTAATCTTATTGTAGCAGTTGGTATCGTATTGGTACCTGCATTTACCTGAAGATAATCAAGTTCATATAATTCCTGAATTTTGTAAACCTCATCTCCCATCAGCACACGAAGATCATCATCAAAAATTTCTTTTTTCTTATCGGCTAATTCAAGAAATGCTTCATAAACTTTCTGCAGATCATTTTCACTTAACTGGTAACCCAATTCAATCAATCGAGCTTTCAAACCATGTCGTCCGGAATGCCTGCCAAGAACAATCTTTGTTTTATTAACGCCAACATCTCCAGGAGTCATTATTTCATAAGTCTGTTTGTTCTTCAACATTCCATCCTGATGAATCCCAGATTCGTGTGCAAATGCATTTTCCCCAACAATAGCTTTGTTCGGTTGAACAACTATACCGGTAAATCCGGAAACCATTCTGCTGGTATTATAAATTTCTTCTGTTTGAATATTGGTATAATAATTCCACAAATCTTTTCTAACCTTTAACGCCATTACTATTTCTTCCAACGAGGCATTACCAGCTCTTTCACCAATTCCATTAATTGTACACTCAACCTGCCGGGCACCATTTTCAATTGCTGTTAAAGTATTTGCAACTGCTAAACCTAAATCGTTATGACAGTGAATGCTAATAATTGCCTTATCAATATTTTTTACTCTTCGTTTTAGTTCAGCGATCTTAAGTCCAAATTCTGATGGCATAGTATAACCAGTAGTATCTGGTATATTTACCGTATTGGCGCCGGCATCAATTGCTGTTTCAATTACTTCTGCAAGATATCCGATGTCAGTTCTACCAGCATCTTCAGCGGAGAATTCAACATCTTCAGTAAATGTTTTTGCATACTGAACCATATCATAGGACATTTTAAGTACAGTTTTACGTTTCTCTTCAAGCGATCTTCCATATTTAGCATCACTGAATTTTCCAAGAATATGAATATCTGAAGTGCTGGAAAATGTATGGATTCTTGGATGCTTTCCATTTTTCAAAGCATCATAAGCAGTTTTGATGTCAATCTCTTTTGCACGTGCTAACCCAGCTACAATAACATCAAGTTCATCTGCTATACGCATAACTGCTTCAAACTGCGCTGGAGATGAAACAGGAAAACCAGCTTCAATTACATCTACTTTCAACTTAACAAGTTGCCTCGCAATTTCAATTTTTTCAAAAACATTTAATGATGCACCGGGTGATTGTTCACCATCTCGTAATGTTGTATCAAAGACAATAATTTTTTCTTTCATAGCCTACTCCCTAACCCTCTTCCAAAGGAAGAGGGAACAGATTTTTGAACTTTTAATTCAATCGTTAAAATAAATTCTTCCACCTAAATTCCTTCCTCTATACCACCAGACCGTCTTAGAGATATTAAAAGGTGTTTAAAGTGTAAATACTCCTAATGCTTGCTCGTTATATATTTCGTTAAAACTCTCAACAACATAATCCGTCATTTGAGTGGTTGAAACCAATTTATCACCTTCAGAAAAAATATCCAAAGTTCGATAACCTTTAGCTAAAGTTATTTCAATTGAGTCTTCAATCAACTCTGCTGCTTTTTGCATTTCAAAAGAATGATTGAACATCATTGCAACAGAAGAAATTGCGGCTAAAGGATTTGCTTTATTCTGCCCGGCTATATCTGGTGCGCTTCCATGTACTGGTTCGTATAATGCATATTTATTTCCCAAGCTGGCTGATGGAAGCATTCCTAAACTTCCGGTTATCATTCCTCCAATATCACTTAAAATATCTCCGAACAAATTTGAAGTTAAAATCACATCAAATTGTTTTGGATTACGTACGATTTGCATTGCCGCATTATCCACATACATATCTTTCAATTCAACATCAGGATAATCTTTATGCACTTCATGAACAATCGACCGCCAGAATTGAGATACTTCAAGAACGTTTGCTTTATCCACGGATGTAACAAGTTTATTTCTTTTTCTTGCTAACTCAAATCCTTTGTGTGCAATCCGTTCAACTTCTTCTTTCGAATATTCCATAGTATTCCAACCATGTTTTTCATCATATCCACGGGGAGAACCAAAATATATTCCACCAGTCAGCTCTCTCAATACAATAAAATCAGTTCCATCCAAAACTTTCGATTTTAATGTTGATGAATTGATTAATGCTTTATAAATTTTTGCAGGTCTAATGTTGGCAAAAAGTCCAAGCGATTTTCTTAACATCAACAATGCTGCTTCTGGTTTAAGATGATGTGGAAGCGTTTCCCATTTTGTACCTCCAACTGCTCCAAGAAAAATTACATCAGAATCATAACACGCTTGCAGAGTGTTTTCAGTTAACGGAGAATTAAATTTTTCATATGAAGAACCGCCAATAAGTTTTTCTATAAAATTAAATTCAATATTAAATTTTTCCCCTACCAGCTTAATAATTTTTACTGCTGAAGCAGTTACTTCCGGTCCAATTCCATCACCTGGAAGCAGAGTTATATTAAACTTCATACACCAACCTCTTCCTTTTTATTTTTTTTGAACAACCAACTCATCATTCCACGCAGTTTAGCGCCAACAACTTCAATTTTATGTTCACTATTTTCTTTACGCATTTTATCCATGTTTTTCATACCTGAATTGTATTCATCAAGCCATTCCTTTGCAAATTCTCCGCTTTGAACTTCACTTAGAATTTTTTTCATTTCTTTTTTAGTTTCAGCAGTTATCAATCTTTTACCGCGAGACATGCCACCATATTCTGCTGTATCACTTACAGAATAATTCATTCTTGATAAACCACCCTCATAGTAAAGATCAACGATCAGTTTCATTTCGTGCATGCATTCAAAGTATGCAAGTTCAGGAGGATAACCAGCTTCAACAAGTGTTTCAAACCCAGCTTTAATTAATTCTGCAGAACCACCGCATAAAACTGCCTGCTCACCAAACAGATCAGTTTCAGTTTCATTTTTAAAATTAGTTTCTATAACACCCGCTCTTGTTCCGCCAATTCCTTTTGCCCAAGCAAGTGCTAAATCTTTTGTGTTTCCGGAAGGGTCCTGATTAACTGCTATCAAACAAGGAACACCACTTCCTTCAAGATATGTTCTTCTTACAAGATGACCCGGACCTTTGGGAGCAATCATCATTACATTAATATTTTGTTGTGGTACAATTTGTTTGTAATGAATATTAAATCCGTGAGCGAATGCAAGCGTTGCATCTGGTTTTAAATTAGGAGCAATTTCACTATCATAAACTGCTTTTTGATTTTGGTCCGGAAGTAAAACCATAACAACATCAGCCCAGGCAACTGCCTCCGGAATTGTTTTTACCGATACTCCAGCCTTTTCAGCCATTTCCCATCTATTGCTTGCTTTTCTTAAACCAACACAAACATCCATTCCACTTTCCTTTAGATTGAGTGCGTGCGCATGTCCCTGACTTCCAAATCCAAGTATGGCAATTTTTTTACTTGTTAATACTTCTAAATTTGCATCTTGATCATAATAAACTTTCATTTTATTCCTCTTTATAATTGTGAAAATGATGGTTCTTTTTTAAACTCTTTTACTTGTTCACCGCGTTTTAGGGCAACCGTTCCGGAACGTGCCATTTCTTTAATACCAAATGGTGATAGAACGTTTACAGCGGCATCAACTTTATCTGGCGGACCGGTTATTTCTAAAGTCATTGTTTTATTATTCACATCAACAACATTACCTCTAAATATATTGCAGATATCAATAATCTCTGCACGGGTTCCTTTCTGATAATAAACTGCAATCAAAGCTAATTCTCTTGCTACTGTTCCCGATCCTGTAAAATCAATTACCTTAATTGTATCAATTAAACGATTCAATTGTTTTACAACTTGTTCAATAATTTTATCATCTCCGGTAGTTACCAAAGTCATCCTGGATATTTCCGGTGTTTCAGTTTCACCAATTGAAATACTTTGAATGTTAAATCCTTTACCGCTAAACATTGTTGCTACACGGTTAAACGCACCAAATCTGTTTTCTACTAAAACCGAAATTATATGTTTCATTGCTTCCTCTGTTTGTTTAGAATTTTAGAGCAGATTAGTAAAAAACTTTTGGTTTAGTCTTGACCTGCCCTAATTGTGATTTTAGATCATTGATTTTGGATTTAACCTTTTTACAATCATATCGGCAATGGAACCACCAGAGGGAACCATTGGGAAAACCATTTCTTCTCTTACAACTTTAAACTCGATCAAAACGGGGCGATCATTTATAGCAAAAGCCTGATCTAATATGTCTTCTACATTTTTAGGAGAATTTGTAGAGAAGGAAGCTAATCCAAATGCTTCTCCAACTTTAACAAAATCAGGATTGCTATTAGAAAGATCTGTAAAACTATATTTTTCTGCGTGAAATAATTCCTGCCATTGTCTTACCATTCCAAGAAAACCGTTATTCATTATAATAAATTTTATCGGAAGTTTATTTGCAGCAGCAGTTATCAATTCCTGAATATTCATCTGGAAACCTCCATCACCGCTGATGGAAATTATTGGTCTATCTTTAACTCCAAATGCTGCACCTATAGAAGCCGGAACAGAAAATCCCATTGTGCCTAACCCACCGCTTGTTATATGCGAACGCGGATTGTTAAATTTATAAAACTGTGCAGTCCACATTTGATGTTGTCCAACATCTGTTATTACAACTGCTTCTCCCTTTGTTTTTTCTGAAAGTTTCTGAAGTACATATTGAATACGCAACCTACCGTCATCTTCTTCAAAATCTAAAGGGCACTCCTCCCGCCAACCATTAATTTGATTCCACCAGTTTTCTAATTCTGGCGGATCTGTCATCTCCACTGCTAATTCAGCTAAAACATGTTTAACATCTCCAACAATTGGAAGATCTACAATTATGTTTTTATCTATTGCGGTTGGATCAATATCAACGTGAATTTTATATGCGTGTTTAGCAAATGTTTCAATCTTGCCAGTTACTCTATCGTCAAACCTTGCCCCCAGAGCCACAAGAACATCACAATTGTTAACGGCTTGATTTGCCCAGTATGTTCCATGCATTCCAAGCATACCAAGCGATAAATCATCGTTGCCCGGAAATGCACCTAATCCTTGCAAAGTCATGGTTATTGGTAATTTATTTTCTCTTGCAAAAATTGAGAGTTCCTGAGTTCCATTGGACATAAGAACACCACCACCAACATAAAGTAATGGTCGTTCAGCTTTCCTTATCATCTCTGCTGCTTTTTTTATTTGATTCTGATGACCAAGATAAGTTGGTTTGTAACCACGCATTTCCACTGTTTCCGGATAATCAAACTCACACTTAGAACTTACAACATCCTTTGGTAGATCAACTAAAACTGGTCCAGGTCTTCCGGTAGAGGCAATATAGAAAGCCTTTTTTATTGTGCTTGCTAACTCGCGTACATCCCGAACCAGAAAATTATGTTTTGTAATTGGTCGGGTAATGCCAACAATATCTGCTTCCTGAAATGCATCATTACCAATTAAGTGCGTTGCAACCTGACCGGTAAAAACAACAATCGGAATCGAATCCATATAAGCATCTGCAATTCCTGTAACTGTGTTTGTTGCACCCGGACCTGATGTAACCAATACAACACCAACTTTGCCCGTTGCTTTTGCATAGCCTTCCGCCATATGGGTAGCACCTTGTTCGTGGCGGACAAGAATATGCTTCAGGAAATCAACGTCGTAAAGGTGTTCATAAATTTTAAGTACAGCTCCACCCGGATAACCAAATACATATTCAACTTTTTCTTGCCTCAGGCACTCGAAAAATATTTCAGCGCCTGTCATCATTGGTTTAGATTTTTTCATAAAGTTGCCTTTCTTGTTTCTTTTATTTCAGGAATTTTTAATATCGCTCCGGTATGCGCAGATGAAACCATTGTTGCATAACGAGCTAAGTAACCTCGTTTTATTTTTGGTTCGAAGTTCGGAAGTAAAGCGAGTCTTTCTTCAATTTCATTATCCGATAATTTCACATTTATCTTTTTATTCGGAATGTCAATTTCTATAATATCTCCGTTGTGTAATGCAGCAATTGGTCCATATTCAGCGGCTTCCGGGGAAACATGTCCGATGCAAGCGCCACGCGTTCCACCAGAAAATCTTCCATCTGTAATCAAAGCTACCTTATCACCTAAACCCATTCCCATAATTGCACTTGTGGGAGATAACATTTCCGGCATTCCTGGTCCTCCCTTGGGTCCTTCGTAACGGATTACAACAACATCTCCAGCTTTAACTTCGCTATTTAAAATACCGGTTAATGCTTCATCCTGGGATTCATAAATTTTTGCCGGACCAGAGCATTGCATCATACTTGGATCTACCGCACCAGTTTTTACAACTGAGCCTTCGGGAGCCAGGTTTCCAAACAGAACTGCTAAACCACCTTTTTTTGAATAAGGTTCTTCTACACTTTTAATTACCTTCCTATCTTTAACAACAGCAGACGAAATATTTTCTCCCAAAGTTTTTCCTGTTACTGTTGGACGCGACAGATCAAGTGCTCCTTCAATTTTAGAGAGTTCATTTAAAATTGCAGAAATTCCACCAGCGTTATCTACATCTTCCATGTGAACAAGTTTAGTTGCTGGACTTACTTTACAGATATAAGGAATCCGCTCAGCCAGAGTGTTTAATTCGTGCAAATCAAATCCGATCTCAGCTTCATTTGCAATAGCAAGTGCATGAAGAACAGTATTCGTGCTTCCTCCCATTGCCATATCAAGTGCAAATGCGTTAAGGAAAGTTTCTCTGGATAGAATATCTCTCGGTTTTAAATCTTTTTCAACAAGATATATAATTTGTTTTGCCGCTTGTTTTGCTAATTCTTTTCTTCTGGGATCAATTGCAAGGATAGAACCATTACCGGGGAGTGCTAAACCGAGGGCTTCCATCAAGCAGTTCATGGAGTTGGCGGTAAACATACCAGAACAAGAACCACAGGATGGACAACTAAAATCTTCTAACTGTTTTAAACGTTCTTCATTTATTTTTCCTGTTTTAAATTCACCTACTCCTTCAAAGACAGAAATCAAATCAGTTTTTTCACCGGAAGGTAATCTACCGGCTTTCATTGGTCCACCAGAAATAAAAATAGTTGGAACATTAATTCGTACTGCAGCCATCAACATTCCGGGAACAATTTTATCACAGTTTGGAATGCAAACCATTCCATCTAAGCGGTGGGCTTCAACTACAGTTTCCACACAATCAGCAATCAATTCCCGGCTTGCTAAAGAATATCGCATTCCGATATGTCCCATTGCTATTCCATCATCAACACCAATAGTGTTGAATTCAAATGGAACTCCGCCTGCTTCTCTAACAGCATCTTTAATAATTTTTCCAAACTCCTGAAGATGTACATGTCCTGGAATCAAATCGATATATGAATTACAAACGCCGATGAATGGTTTTTTGAAATCTTCATCGCTTTTAATAACTCCGGTTGCTTTAAGTAAACTACGGTGTGGGGCTTTGTCATAGCCAGTTTTTATTAAATCAGATCTCACAATTACCTCTGAATGATTTTTAAATCTAATTTGCTTTTTATGCAAATCCTTCAGAAAATAATCTCAGGGTTTGGTCAACCCCTAATCTAATTTTCTATTTGTTTTGTTTTGGTATGTTTAGGGATTGACCATTATTTTAGCCTATAATGCTAATAATAGCAATTAGAGCTAGAATAATCGAAATCCCTAGGACGATGACTGAAGGAGTGTATTTTATACTATTGGACACAACACCGCGGTGGCAGCATAATGGTACCGCTTGATAACTTGTGATTATATTTTTTGTGGCGTCGTTCATTTTCATTTTGAATTTGATACAAATATAAAGCACGAATTGTCTTTTGTCAAGTTTCTGTAAAATATTTGTGAATTTTTATTCAGAAAGCTTCCTTCTTATTCTTTAGAGAATGATAATTAAAATCATTTTCTAAGAGTTTAAAAAAATATTTGACAAATAAGATTTCAAACATTACCTTTGCATTAAGTTATAAATAATTATGAAAATAAAAGCAACACATATTACCGGTTCTACAACAATGCATACTACAACACCTACACCCTTTACGGGCTGAAGTTGGCATTGCATACTTTTTTATGTAGAAACCGACTTCAGAGATTAAGTCGGTTTTTTTGTTTTAAAGAGTATATTATAATAGTTGCTTGATTGTTTAGTTATTATTGAATTTGAAGAATAGAGAATTATAGAAGTCTGGTAGTAGATAAATGGAGAATATTTTAATTTAATAATTAATCAAATTTTAACTGAGAATAAATATGAAAGTTTTAAAATTTGGCGGTTCATCGGTTGGTAATCCTGAAAGGATTAAAAACGTAATTGACATTGTTATCCATAGCTACAAAAAAAATAAAAGAGTTGCAGTTATATTCTCTGCATTCCAGGGGATAACTGATTCTCTAATTAAAATGAGTAACCTGGCATCAAAAGCGCATGACGATTATTGTTCCTTATTTGTAGATTTGAAACTAAGGCATATGGATGCTGCTAAACAACTAATATCCACTGCCAACCAAAAAAAAGCAATCGATGTATTGGAAACTGCTTTGGTAGAACTTGAGAATGTACTCTATGGAATATTTTTGGTAAAAGAATTATCACCCAAAACACTGGATTATGTTATGAGTTTTGGTGAAAGACTCTCTTCATTTATTATTACCCAAAGTTTAATTGATCGGAAAATTAAAACGGAATTTCTGGATAGCCGTCTTTTAGTTAAGACTGATGAAACTTTTGGATCTGCGAAAGTAAATTTTGAAGTTACTAATGAATTAATAAGATCATATTTTCAGAAACATAAAAGTCTACAGGTAGTAACAGGATTTATTGGATCAACTTCTACCAATGAAACCACTACAATTGGACGCGGTGGTTCAGACTATTCAGCATCAATATTTGGCGCTGCATTATCTGTTGATGAAATTGAAATCTGGACTGACGTTGATGGAATTATGACTGCAGATCCTAGAAAAGTAAAAAAAGCTTTTTCTATTCCTAATATTAGTTTTGAAGAAGCAATGGAAATGTCGCATTTTGGAGCTAAGGTAATTCATCCCCCTACAATGAAACCTGCAATGGAACAAAATATTCCTATCAGGATAAGGAATACTTTTAATCCAGGATTTGCAGGAACATTAATAGGTAAGCGGAATGGGGAAAATAAATTTCCTATTAAAGGTATATCCTCAATAGATAACATTTCCCTTCTCCGCATTGAAGGTAGTGGAATGACCGGTGCTGCTGGATTTGGACAAAGGATACTAAATGCTTTAGCTGTTGGTAAAATTAATGTAATGATGATTACAATGGCATCATCACAGTACTCACTTTGCCTAGCCGTTCTGCCAAAATTTGCTTCTACAGCAAAAAAATTAATAGATGATGAGTTAAAATATGAAATACGCGATGGAATGGTTGAAGAAGTTTTTATTGAAAATAATCTTTCAATAATTGCTGTTGTTGGAGAAAATATGCGCAATGCAACAGGATTATCAGGAAGAGTATTTCAATCTCTTGGAAAGAATGGAATTAATATTGTATCAATTGCGCAAGGTTCGTCCGAATTAAACATTTCTGTTGTAATACCAAAAGAAGATGAAGCTAAAGCGTTAAATGCCATCCACGATGCTTTTTTCTTATCAGAATATAAATCTATTAATCTATTTGTGGTTGGAACCGGCTTAATTGGAAGAACTTTATTCAAGCAGATTCAAAATCAACTCGACTTTCTTTCAAATGAATTATTTATTGACCTTAAGATAATGGCGATTGCTAACAGTCGAAAAATGTTGTTCGATTCAAGAGGACTTTCAATAAAAGATTGGGATGAAAGATTGAGCAATTCTACAGAACAAATGAATCTTAATGAATTTGTTTCCAGGATGACAGAACTTAATCTTCCTAATAGCATTTTTGTTGATTGTACTTCGAGCGAACAATTGTTGACTAAATACTTAGAAATTCTGCAGTCAAGTATTTCAATCGTTACACCAAACAAAAAAGCTAATTCGAGTAACTATGAATTTTATCTGAAACTTAAGCAAGCAGCCCATAAACACAATGTTAAATTTCTTTATGAAACAAATGTTGGCGCTGGCTTACCAATAATAAGTACACTGCAAGATCTGGTAACAAGCGGAGATAAAATTATAAAAATTGAAGGGATTTTATCGGGAACGCTTAGTTACATTTTTAACTCTTTTAATGGAAGCAAACCATTTTCCAAAATTCTTAAAGAAGCGCAGGAGAAAGGATTTACAGAGCCGGATCCGCGTGATGATTTGAACGGACTTGACGTTGCGCGTAAATTATTAATTTTAGTAAGAGAAGCTGGCTACCAACTTGAATTGAATGATATTCAAATAGAAAATTTGATTCCATTAAACTGCAGAAAAAAATCATCTCTGGAAGAATTTTATAAATCGCTTGAAAAAAATGATTCGTGGTTCGAAGATCGCAGAGAAAAAGCTTCTTTGGAAGGAAAATCTTTACGTTATATAGCAAAATATGAAAAAGGATCAGCTGTTGTCTCTCTTCAGTCAGTAGATAGCAACCACCCGTTTTTTTCTATTTCTGGCAACGATAATATTGTTGCATTCAAAACAGTTTATTACAACGAAAGACCAATTGTAATTGCAGGTCCCGGTGCTGGTGCAGAAGTTACATCCGGCGGAATCTTTGCTGATATAATCCGAATTGGTAATTATTTAATTTAAAGGAGAACTAATGGAAGAATTGAAAAATAAAATATCAGTTGCTGTTTTAGGTGCTACCGGAAGCGTTGGACAAAAATTTATTGAACTACTTGCAAATCATCCATGGTTTATTGTTAAGGAAGTTGCGGCCTCAGAAAGATCTTCCGGTAAAAAATATAAAGAAGCTGTTAACTGGATATTATCATCTCAGCTTCCGGAAGATATTGGAAATTTAATTGTTGAAGATTGCCTGCCTAATTTGAAAAGCAAAATTGTTTTTTCTGGATTGGATGCAAGTGTTGCTGGTGACATTGAAACTGAATTTGCAAATGCTGGATATTATGTTATTTCTAATTCAAGGAATCACCGGTTTGATGAGGATGTTCCGCTGTTAATTCCGGAAGTAAATCCCGAACATCTTGAATTGATTAAGCTACAGAAGTGTAAAGGTGCAATAGTAACTAATCCTAATTGTTCCACCATTGGATTGGTATTAGCTCTTAAACCGTTGTATGATGCATTTGGAATTGAAGCAGTAAATGTTGTAACAATGCAAGCTTTATCTGGCGCAGGTTATCCTGGGGTAGCTTCTTTGGATATAATCGATAATGTTGTTCCGTTCATTGGTGGTGAAGAAAAAAAGATGGAAACTGAACCGCTTAAAATCCTTGGGAAATTCGAAGATAACAAAATTCATTTTTCTGATTTTAAAATAAGTGCGCAATGTAACCGGGTTGCAGTATTGGATGGTCATTTAGAAACTGTCCAGGTAAAATTAAAAAGCAAAACATCTATCGAGGAAATAAAAAAAGTTTGGAAGGATTTTACAAGTATAGCCCAGGAATTAAAACTTCCATTCGCTCCAGCTAAACCAATTTACTATTTTGAAGAGGATAAATATCCTCAACCAAAATTGCATCGGAATTTGGATAAGGGCATGGCTGCAAGCATTGGCAGACTGAGGGAATGTCCTATTTTCGATTATAAATTTGTAGTTCTTTCCCACAACACAATTCGTGGTGCTGCGGGTGGAGCAATTCTTAACGCAGAATTGATGATAGAAAAAGGATACTTTAAAAATATTAATTATTAATTTGTAATCACTTATTCAAAAATGTAAAAGCAAAATGCACAAAGAAATCAGAGTATTTGCTCCTGCCACAGTTTCAAATGTAGCTTGTGGTTTTGATGTGATGGGATTCGCAATCGATCAGCCTGGTGATGAAGTTGTTGTTCGATTAAGTAAAAATTCCTGTGTAACAATTTCCAAAATAACAGGTGATGATGGGAAGCTTCCGCTTGATCCAAATAAAAATACTGCCGGGGCACCTGTTATTGCTTTATTAAAACATCTTGGGATGAATATTGGAATTGAAATTGAAATTCATAAAAAGATGGCATTGGGAAGCGGACTTGGATCGAGTGCAGCAAGTGCTGTAGCTTCGGCATATGCTCTAAATGAATTGTTGGGAACTGGTCTATCAAATAAAGAACTCCTTCCATTTGCTATTGAAGGTGAAAAAATTGCAAGCGGAGCTGTGCATGCAGATAATGTTGCACCTTGTCTATTTGGTGGATTTATTTTAATCCGCGGTTATAATCCAATTGATATTGTGGAAATTCCTGTTCCTTCAAATTTATTTTGTACTGTGATTCATCCGCATCTTGAAATCAACACGAAAGAATCAAGGAAGTTATTACCAAAAGATATCCCATTATCGCTGGCAAAGACACATTGGGGGAATACTGCTGGTTTGATTGCTGGATTATTAAAGCAGGATTTTGATTTGATAAGCCGATCATTGATAGATGTAATTGTTGAACCAGTACGATCCCCATTTATTCCAGGGTATAATGAAGTTAAACTCTCTGCAATGGAAGCCGGTGCACTTGGATGCAATATTTCCGGATCAGGTCCGGCAATTTTTGCATTATCAAACTCGCAGGATGTTGCTAACAATATTGGCAAGGTTATGAAAGAACAATTAAATAATATTAAATTGTCAAACACAGTGTTCGTTTCAAAAATTAATAAACAAGGACCTAAAATAATTGATATGGAATAATGTATTATTTATTTCTAAGCTATTCCAATATCTCAAATTTAAGTTATGAAGTATTACAGCACTAATAATAAAAATAATTTAGTCAGCTTCAAGCAGGCTGTTCAAAAAGGAATTGCTGATGATGGCGGGTTATTCTTACCAACACAAATTCCAGTTATGGAGCAAGAATTTTTTAAAAACATTTCTTCTCTTTCTTTTAAAGAAATAGCATTTACAATTGCCAGACAGTTTATTGAAGATGAAATAGCAGAAGATGATTTAGAAAGCATTATAAACCAGACTTTCAATTTTCCAAGTCCGATTGTTTCGCTTAATAAAAATCTTTTTGTGCTGGAATTATTTCACGGACCAACTCTTGCTTTCAAAGATTTTGGCGCAAGATTTATGGCTAATACACTTTCCTATTTTATTAAAAATGAAAGTAAGGAAATTGTAATCCTGGTGGCAACTTCCGGCGATACTGGTAGCGCTGTTGCAAATGGATTTTACAATGTTGAAGGAATCAAAGTAATACTGCTCTACCCTTCTGGAAAAGTCAGCAAAATTCAAGAGCAGCAATTAACCACGCTCGGTGGAAACATTACAGCTTTAGAAGTAGAAGGAACATTTGATGACTGCCAGCGGTTAGTGAAGGAAGCTTTTGCTGATAAGGATTTAAATGACAAACTGAATCTAACTTCTGCAAACTCAATAAATATTGCCAGATTAATTCCGCAATCATTTTATTACTTTAATGCTTACGCACAGGTTAAAGAAAAAAATAATCCAATTATTTTTTCTGTACCAAGTGGTAACCTTGGAAACTTAACAGGTGGTTTAATTGCTTTTAAAATGGGTTTACCAGTACATAAATTTATTGCGGCTTGCAATAGTAATGATGTAGTAACAAATTATATCAAATCCGGACTGTTTATTCCTAAACCATCAGTACAAACTATTTCTAACGCGATGGATGTTGGAAACCCAAGCAACTTTGCAAGAATCATTTCTCTATTTAAGAATGATTATGAACTGATCAAGAAAATAATTTTCAGCCGCTCATATTCTGATGATGAAACCCGTAATTCAATTAAAGAGATTTATGAAAATTATAAATATGTAATTGATCCTCATGGTGCAGTTGGATATTTGGCTTTAAAAGAATATTTGAATGGTGAAACAAATATTTATAATTCAATAGTATTGGAAACTGCTCATCCAGCAAAATTTAAAGATGAAGTAGAAAGTGTAATTAATAAATCAATTCAATTACCTGATAGTTTGAAAGAATGTCTGGTAAAGGAAAAACATTCTGTTATCCTTTCAAATTCATTTGATGAATTTAAATCATTTCTAATCGGCAAATAATTTTAAGAAAATATCATTCGGAGGTATTATGAAAAACAAAGGAAACAAAATTGCAATTCTTGGTGGCGGTAACATTGGTAGTGCAATTGCAAATGGATTAGTCGCTTCTAAATTATATCCTCCGGAAAGTATCTCCATTACCAGACGAAAAACTGAATTGCTTTCTTCATTTTCTAAAAAAGGATTTAATACTTCTCTGAACAATTTAAAAGCTGTTAAGAGTTCAGACATTATTATAATTTCTGTTACTCCACAACAATTAAATGGATTGCTTTCAGAAATAAAAAAGGAAATAAATCCCAACAAACATATCGTTATCTCAATTGTTTCCGGGGCATCTATTAAGGAAATAAGAGAACAGATTGGAAACAAAGTCCCGATTGTAAGAGCGATGCCTAATACTGCAATTGCAATTCGGGAATCGATGACGTG
The DNA here is from genome assembly GCA_026390815.1 of Ignavibacteriales bacterium. Classification (NCBI taxonomy): domain Bacteria; kingdom Pseudomonadati; phylum Ignavibacteriota; class Ignavibacteria; order Ignavibacteriales; species Ignavibacteriales bacterium. Next base: position 53,724 of record JAPLFH010000012.1, read on the forward strand.
CATTTCATCAGATGCCAGCGATGGAGTTTTGGAATTAGCAAAAAAGATATTTGATTCAGTAGGATTAACGCTTGTAATAAATGAATCGTTAATGGTACCGGCAACAGCGTTATGCGCTTGTGGGATAGCATTCTTCCTGCGTGCAATTCGTGCTGCTTCACAGGGTGGGATTGAAATCGGTTTTCATGCTGAAGACGCTTTACTTATGGCAGCGCAAACGGCTAAAGGCGCCGCTTCCCTTCTAACATCGGGTTTAACACATCCTGAAAGTGAAGTAGATAAAGTTACAACACCTATGGGCTGCACAATCTCAGGCTTGAATCAGATGGAACATAACGGATTTAGTTCGGCATTAATAAAAGGAATTGTTACATCAGCAGAAAAAGCAGCTAAATTATATTCACCTAAAAATTAATTCTAAGAGTTTTTATATCTCAATTTCTGTTTTAAAAACAATTTTTGCGTTTCCACCGATTTTTACTTTTTTAGGAAAGTCATTTTCTATTTCAACTTCTACTTCAACAATGCCAGTTCGGTTAATTGCTTCTCCTTGCTTTCCTTTGAATGAAAATGTTTTTCCGTTAGTGGTTACTAATTTATGTTTAACAAGGTAAGCTCCCAGCGGTCCATTTGCATTTCCGGTAACCGGGTCTTCATTTATTCCTATGGCAGGAGCGAACATTCTTCCTTTTGTTAAAATACTATCTTCATTCGTATCAAATGTAAATACAAAATATCCATTGCATTTAATTTCTTTACTAATTCCAGTAAGTGCTTCAATATTTGGTTTTAGCGAATCCAGAGTCGTCTGACTTTTAATACCAATTAACACTTTTGAATGACCGGTTGAAACGATTTGTATCGGACACCTTTCATCTAAATCATTTTCACTTAAATAAAGTGCTTCACAGATTTTTTTGTTAGTCCCTGACTCGAATGGACTATTAAACTCTATTTTCCCCTGAGTCATAATTATTTTATAATCACTATTTTCTTTTATTATTTCAACTTGTAAGATACCCGCGCCTACTTTTTGAATTACTGTTCGGGATTCATAATTATTCTCTATTGATCGGACATAATGAGCAGCTATGGTTGCATGTCCGCAAATCGGGACTTCAATTGTTGGAGTAAAAAATCTAATCCATACATCGTGGGTATTTTCGGTTGGTTCTAAAATAAATGCTGTTTCTGAATTGTTAAGTTCCCTTGCAATGTTTTGCATTTGTTCGTCTGTTAATCCATCAGCGTTTGGAACAACACCAGCGGGATTACCCCGAAATAGTTCGGTTGTAAAAGCATCTACCTGATATATCTGATATTTCTTCACATCAATTCTCTCAATTTATATAACTGCATAATAGTATTGTTTTAAAGCCGGAGAACAATTAGTGAGTCTTGATTAGATTTGTTCTATTATTTCTTTTACTTGTGGCTTCAACGAAACCATGTCGGTTTTGATTATATCCCAAATAATTTTTGTATCAATTCCAAAATATTCGTGGATCAAAATATTCCTAAGACTTATTATTTCCCGCCATTGTATTTCTGAATAGAGTTTTTTGAAATGAGGTGTTAGATGATTAGCGGCTTCGCCAATAATTTCTAATTGCTTAACGCAAGCATACTGCATCATAGTAGTAGATTGGAAAATATCATAAGTTGTAGTTTGAACATATGATTCAATTTCGAGGATAGCATCATAAATGTGTTGTAAACGTACCTTATCACCTAAACTATTTCTCATATATTAATATTTTTTCTGCATCAATAAATGGTTTAATATGCTTTGAGATACTGTTACTTGAAAGAAGATCTACTTTTCTATTTAATAAGTCTTCCAATTCTAACTTCATTCTTACAAAACCAAGACCGATTGTTTTAGAGTAATCCAATTCAACTAATATATCTATATCACTTTGTTCATCTTCTTCGTTTCGACAGGCAGAGCCAAACAAAAATGCTCTTTTTACAGGTTTATTTCTAAAACAGTTTGCTATCTTTTCGGAAAATTCATTACTCATATTTTTAACTTATTCTATTTTATTTGTTTTTTAAAAAATAAATGAAAACATCCTAAAAAGCACTATACTATTTTCATCAAAGCTAACAATATTGTTTTAATCTCTTGTAAAAGTATGGATCTTGCCGACCAAGTAAATGCTGTTTCTGAATTGTTAAGTTCTCTTGCAATGTTTTGCATTTGTTCGCCAGTTAATCCATCTGCATTTGGTACAACCTCATCAGGATTTCCTCTAAACTGTTCTTTTGTAAAAGCATCTACCTGATATATACGATATATTTTAAATATTAATTCTCTCAATTCAGCAACCAATATTTATTAAAAAATATATTTAACAGAAGAGCAAAACCAATAATTACTAAAATGCTGGATGCCAAATTGACACCAGCTTGATTAGCGATTTAGGAATTGACGCTTGCGCTAATGTTCCCATCAGACACTATAGTTATTACTACATTCCCAGTTTTCTGGCCGGTTTCAACATATTTAGTTGCCTCAACTATTTCTTCCAGATGATAACTTCTATCTATTACTGCTCTGTACTTTCCTGCCTCGATGAGTTCTTTGAAAAAAACTATATCTTCTTTACTGACTTTTGGAATCGGGAACAAAACTTTTTTACCTCCAAAGATTGGAGTTAACAGCGCTAAAAATATATTCTGAGATAAAAATCCAAGATCAGTTGATAAATAAATTCCTCCGGGTTTCAGTAATTTTTTACAACGGAAAAAAGAACTTTTACCCACCGCATCAAAAACTGCATCATACAATTGTCCAATTTTTGTAAAATCTTCTTTTGTGTAATCTATTACTTCCATTGCACCAAGTGATTTCACCAACTCAAAATTATTTGTAGTGCATACCGCAGTAATTTCTGCACCAAAATATTTAGCAAGTTGTACCGCTGCCGAGCCAATAGATCCAGAAGCACCATTGATTAGGATTTTTGGTGTATTCTTAAAATCAATTTTTTTAATATTTGCCAATGCTAAATATGCACCATCACAGATTGCCGCAGCCTCTTCGTAAGTTATATTCTTTGGCTTCGTAGCTATCGATGATTCTTCGGGCAGACAAATGTATTCCGCATGAGCACCAAAATTTGATGTGCTTAATCCAAAAACCTGATCGCCGGGTTTAAATGTTTTTACATCCTTACCGGTTGCCTCAATCTCTCCAGCAAGCTCAGTCCCTAATATTCTTCTTTTGGGATTAAAAAGTCCATTGACCAACCTGATAATAAGCGGATATTCAGGTTTGCGAAATCCACAGTCAGTTCGATTTACTGTAATTGCGAATATTTTTATTAGAACTTCGTTGTCTTTGGGAGTTGGTTTTTCTACATCAGCAAGTTGAAGAACTTCTGGTGATCCATATTTTGTGTATACAATTGCTTTCATAAGTATTCCTTTAAGATTACTTTGATTCGATTATTTCAAATGTAGTTCACGACAATTTATTCTATAAGTTTGCAATATCTAATAGAGCTGCACTTAACCAGAAGCCCAGAACTACAATACCAATAACTACGTACATGCCAAATGCGAATACGCTTTCGGCTTACGGCACTTGTTAGGTGTTGTGATTATATATTATGTTTTTTATTAAGCGCCACTCATCGGTAGTTAATGGAAAATTAGTTCCTTGGCTCTGACGAAAAATACTAATGTTTTCTAATCCAACAGTATTTCTTATTTCATTTTTGTAGATAGGAATGTTTACCAAATTTTTTAATACTTTCATCTTTACACGCAATTTTTCTTCTCCTTTATCTGAAGAATCAATCCAATATTTATCTTCGTCTTCTGGTTCGCGCATAAATTGAGGATTAGAAATAATCTCAGTTAAAGCATAAATTCCTCCATCAGAACCAGACAGCCAGATTATTCCTAGATGTCCTTTGGAAATTTCATTTCTATGCTGATTAACTAACCAATGAATTTCTGAACCGATTTTTTCGTCAGATAATGCATTTAAAATATCATAGCGCCTTGGATTAGCTTGAAATATCCAAACTCTTTCCGTCTCGGGAATTGAACTAATATTTACTGTCTGGGCGATTGATTCTTTATGTTCTGAATCAAGAAATCGATAATTATATTTTGCAGCAATTGTATTTATGGAATTTATACCAAGTTCTTTACACTCAATCCCAACTGTTTCTAAAAACTTTTTTCTTTCCACGGGGATTACATTGGCACACAAGATTAATTCAATAATGACCTCAGGTTGTTCATTCTTTAATAAACCATAATATTCCATTACTTGTCCAGAAGCATCTCTTGAAAGAATTCCACGCTTAACCTCAACAATTACTTTTCTGCTGAATCTATCTTCAAAAATTATATCCGCAAAGCATCTACCAAGTTTAATTTGTTGACCAATTAACTTGAAACCACAAGAAGGGAAAAACTCATCTGGATGACTTGCAATTAAATTTTCTATATCTTTTTCAAGCATAGATTTAAGACACCTGACTATAACTGATACTGTAAAGTTTAATAATTGTAGCTTTTATTTTGTAATTATAATTTTCATCTGAATGGAGATAATAAAGAATTATTTTGGGTATAGCAGTCTTTCGCAATAACATCGCAAGCTGCGTGTAATTTCGGATTGAATTCCTGTCGGTCACTATTTTACTTCCCCTCAATAATTTTGTAGCCAAATTAGGTTAAAACCAATTTACTGTCAACATCATTTATAAAATTAGTAATGTTATTTTAGCCATTAGTCGGCTAATTCCATTTCCATTTTTTTCTTGTCGTCATAAGGTAAACATCTTTCCATATTTTTCTCAACATCATCATTTAAATAATTTATAGCGCTTTCCAAATCAAAAATTACCGGCATTCTATGATGAATTTGAGCAATAAATTTATTCGGTACCGTTGTAATTAATGAAGCATAAATCTTTTCTTCTTTATCCTTGTGGTAAATAGCAGGTACAAAAAATATTGGTTGATCTGGTAAAAACATTTTGTACTTAATTTTTTTTCTTCCCTCTGTTTTCCACTCATAAAATCCTGTCATTGGTACAATACATTTATTATTTGCCAATAATTTATTCCAGTATGTTTTTTCTTTTATTGTTTCAATTCGTGAATTGAATATAAGCGGTGAATCTTCCTTAAACTTAATTCCCCAATGGACTTTTGTAAGACGGTAAATATCTTCCTTTAAAATAACACTTAGAATTTTTTCCGTTGGTCTTATATCTTCCTGGCTCCGTTTCGATATTTCTTCATCAACTTCAACTTTTAAATTTAATTCTCTAAACAAATTTTCAACCATTTTTTCTATATTTTTGCTTTCAAATCTACCACACATATCTAAATCCTTTTTTTTTATAGCTCATTTTAAATTACTCTTTCAGCTTATTAGTCAACCAAACGATCTAACTGTGTTCAGGAAAAATCTTTTTGTTAGTAATTTATTCTGATTAGCATAAGTCGATATATTTTAAAATTAGGTTGCTGCTAAATTTATGTCCCCCTAATAAATCCCCTTTAGGTTTCGCCTTTGCTAACTTCTTATTTCGTTTTATAAGTTTTCATAATATAATCAGCAATAGCTTCAGCTTCTTTCTGCTTTAAGCTCTGATTTGGCATTGGAGGAAAGTTTGGGTTCATCTTAACGGGATTCATAATAAAAGAAACAAGTTCACCTTGCTTTCCTTCATATTTAGGTAGTACATCCTTATATGCTGGACCAACTAACTTCCTATCAAATCTATGGCATGCGGAACATCTTCCTTCAAATATTTCCTGTCCGTTTATTGCCGGTGCAGTTCCGGACTTCTCTTTAATCGCCACCATCATTTTATCATATTCCTGGGATAAAACTAAAATCTGTTTCTTTGATGAGGTACCGAATGAAGCCTGATCATTTATAACAAACAGCACAGAAACTATAATAACTAAAGAAAAAACGTGAGTAATATATTTCAGATTAGATTCCTTAATCATCGCATAAAAATAATGTGTTACAAGAAAAAGCAGTAAAAGAATTATTGCGGTAATTGAATATGAGGTACCGGTTAATGCGAAATAAGGAATTACTAAAATATTTGCAATAATAAATACTGGTAGAACAATTACGGAAATTATTCCAATCGTTAATGCAAACTTATTTACAAAACTTTTATATTCATTAGAAACAACATCTGTAATGTCTATAATCCTGTTGAAGTAAAATAAAACTGTAATGCTCAAAATGGAAACAGCAAGTGTTAGGAAGGATAAATATTTCGTTAAAGATGGAACGCTGAACAGAGTACTAAAGAAACCAACATTTGAATGATAGAATATCGTTGTAATGGAAAATTCAATGCAGCCCATCAAAATAAATGTTGAGACATAAAATAAAATAATCCCCCACAGTGCAGTTTTATTGATGAGATTAAAATTCCTCTTAATAAAACTATTTACTTCGCTGCTGTTACTACTTTCCTTAACGCCGGTTTCTTTTAACAGGTTATCTAATCTGAAAGAATATTTATAAAGGAAAAGCAAAAAGATACCAGCGATAAAAAGAATTATTGATAAGAACAAATAGGTTATTACCGGCGAATCTATTTGGTGGAACAATTGCGTATAAGAAAATCCGATGGACAATAATGGTACAATACCGAGTGTGAACATAAATCCTTTTTTATATGCAGCAATAGTTATCAAGTCGCGGGAAAATCTTAAATACAGTTCATTATTTTTCTTGTTGCCAAGTTTGTTAAATATGTAAGATAACAATGATGCCGCGTTTACCAATCCTGCATATGGGATTAGAAGAATAAAAGATGTTATCAGGATGTAAATTAAAAAACTTAAGTTATCCGCTGATTGAACGACAACCAGCTTTTCAAGAAATTCCATTTATAAAATCCTCACAATCAATTAACTTATGTTTGTAAATATTAATAGAACAACTTATTTACTGTCAGCACAAGAACTACAACCAAAACAAAAGTATTTATCTCCCTGAATGCGAATCTAAAAGTTATTCTTTCAGAATGCTTAACCAGCAGACTTTTTGTTTTCCAGATTAACCACACACCTGATAAAACCAGGAATATATTAATTACCAGGTTGTTCACAATTCCAAAAAACGGAATGAGCAAGCAACTTGCTGCTAAAGCAACTATCCAGATATATGTTATTCTAGAAAGCTGTTCAGTTGTAAACAATTTTGTTAGTGTAGGAAAACCAGCTTTCTCATAATCTTTATCGTACAATAAAAGCAGAAGCCAAAAATGTGGTATCTGCCAGATAAAAAAGAACAATGCTAAAGCTATAATTTCTGGATTAAACAAATATCCTCCGCCAGAAACAAATCCAATCATTGGAGGAATGGAGCCAATTAGCGCGCCCGGTACAACGGCTAATGCTGTAACCTTCTTAAGTGGAGTATAAAAAGCATTATACCAGAGAACAGCTAAAACACCCAGACCAACTGCAGTTAGATTGGTGAATATATAAAGAACAATAAATCCAGTTGCTAAAGAGCTAACTATAAAAATTATTGCCTGAGATTCCTTCAATTCTCCAGATGGTAATGGGCGCATTTTTGTTCTATCCATCAAGCCATCAGATCTTTTTTCCTGGTAATGATTAATAGCAGAAGACCCGCAGGCTAAAAGAAATACTCCAATCGAAGAAAAAAATATTCTCAAATCTATTCTGCTGTTAGCAAGAATAAATCCAGCAGATGTTGAAAATGCAACAAAGAAAGTTATTCTTACTTTTCCCAGCTCAATAAAAATGTTTATGTACTTTTTTAATCTGTTCAAAATTTATTTTCTTTCAATAAGTTTTATTTAGTTTCGGCCCTTACAAAGCAGTAAGTTTTCTCAACGAGTTTTAACACTCAAACTATTTATTTGGATTACTCATAACAACACACACAATGAGCTAACCCCACGATTTATCGTGGGGTAACTATATAACTGAAGAGGGGCTTTAGCCATGATGTTCTTCCATTTCCACACTCTCATTATTTTTACTACCAGTCAAGCGTTGGATCTTGAATCCAGCAAGCGTGAAGTCAAACTTTCTAATAAATTCCTCATACTCACTATGAATCTGTTTTTCCTTTGCATTTTTACGTATATGATCAAAAAGTTGTTGCCTAACATCGTTGGAAAGTATGCGAACATGGTTCTTCGTACACCAAACTGTGTGGATCCAAATTTTAACGTGTGACATAATTCCTTTAATCTTTTGGGCTAAAGCCCGTTTATTTTAGTTTTCCTTTCCCCACGATGAAGCGTGGGGTTTATGCATTACTCTCCCAAATTAAAGCGTAAGATTAATGCATTATCCTCCAAATATGGATTTCGCTTTTTGATCACATAAAATTTCCATTCAGTTATACAAAAGAAACTTAATACTAACCTTATTTAATAACTTCTTTCTCATTCACCCACTTCTTAAACTCTTCCTGCGGAATAACATGAATTTTATTATACATATATGAATGCTTTAAGCCGCAATATTCCGCACAGGCTATATCGTAAGTTCCAACCTTATCCGGAGTAAAAGCCAAATAATTTTCTCTTCCCGGTACAACATCTTCCTTAAGCCGGAAAGCAGGAATATAAAAAGCATGATTCACATCAATTGATGTTAGTAACAATTTGATTGTCTTTCCAACTGGAACATATAAGGTATCATATTTCTTTCCGTTAGCATATTTAAAGCTCCACTTCCACATTTGTCCCTGAACGTGAATTACAACCGCATTTTTTGGAATTGTCCTCATCGTTCTAAAACTTGTGTAGCCAAAATAAAACATTGCTACTACTAAAATTGTTGGAATTGCAATCCAGGTTATTTCCAACATCGTATTGCCTTCAATATTCTCAGCTATAGGATGTCTCTTTCTATTATACTTTATTACAAAGTAAATCATCGTTACTGTAACGCCTACGAGTATAATAATAGAAATGATTACTATGAATAGAAAAACATTGTCTACCTGGTTTACGTAATCTGAAATACCAATCTTCATATTATTCCCCTCATCTGAACAGATAATCTGAGAATGTTAAAACAATAATTGCAACTAAAGTTAATGTGCCAACAATAACAAATACCTTAAAAACAACATCATCATATTTGATATGCATAAAAATGTTTAGAACTAATCCTGCTTTAACTATTGCAATTATAATAGCAATCAACAATGTAATATTTCCAAAATGAATTCCAGAAACTGTTACAGTAAGTGCGGTAAGCGCAAGCAGAGTTAGCCAAATAAAAACATAAGTTCCGTAACCAACTATATGAGTATGAGATTCTTTATTGCTCATATTTTTTCCTATTTGATTAAATAAAACAATGGGAATAAGAATATCCAGATGATATCAACAAGATGCCAGTAAAGCGCTGAGTTTTCCAGCTTCGCAAAATCATTGGGTGTAATTTTATCCCTGGCAACAAAAACAAATATAAAAGATAAAATCACAATCCCAACAAATACGTGTACACCATGCAAACCCGTCATAGTATAGTATAATCCAAAATACAAAACTTCACCAGCAGGTTTGTTTGCTAATTCCGGTGAACCTGGAAATATTCCATGCTGGAATTTAGCTGACCATTCAAAATATTTATTTACTAAAAACGCCAGCGCAAAAAGTATTGTTGAGCCGATAAGAATTAAAGATAAAACCTTCTGTCCTTTCTGCAATGCTGTTATGGACATTGCAACAGTCAAAGAACTAGTTAGCAGAATGAAAGTATTTAAAGTACCGACAGATATATTTAATTCCAGCGAAGCGATATGAAATGCTTCTGGATTCAAGTACCTGTACGTTCCATAAATAACAAATAAACCTCCAAATAATAATAGCTCTGTTAAAAGGAATAACCACATACCAAGTTTGGCACCTTCGGCATCTTTGTGTCCGTGTTCTTCGTGGATGGTTTTGGTTAAAGTAACTTCAGAAATATTATCCATTACTTTTCCTCCTCCAATAAATGATAATCGTATGGTCCATGAGTTATTGTTGGAATCTTTTCAAAATTTTCTAAAGGAGGTGGCGAGGGAATCGTCCATTCTAAAGTCATTCCACCCCAGGGATTCATTTCAGCTTTCTCACCTTTTCTAAGACCATTAAACAAATTATAAAACATCAGTAAGATTCCGGAAACCATAATCCAGGAACCTATTGTTGATATTACATGCAATGTTTGAAACTGTGGCAGGTAATCAAAATATCTTCTCGGCATTCCCTCATAACCAAGGATAAAAAATGGAAAATATAATTGAAGGAATCCCCAGGTTATAATTGCAACTGAAATTTTAGAAATTTTTTCATTATACATTTTACCAAACATTTTAGGAAACCAATAATGGAGTGCAGCAAAAAATATAAAACCGGTCCCACCAAAAACCACAAAGTGGAAATGAGCCACAACAAAATAAGTATCCGTTAAATGAACATCAGTTGATAAAGAACCGAGAACTAAACCCGTTAATCCACCAATTGAAAAAATAAATATGAATGCCATTACAAATAGAAATGGAGTTCGGGGATCAATCGATCCTTTGTACATAGTAGCAACCCAGTTAAATATTTTAACTCCACTTGGAATTGCAACGAGGAATGTTAAAAGTGAAAATATAAATCGTGAAGTATCGCTCATTCCGCTGGTAAACATATGATGCCCCCAAACAAAATAGCCAACAAATGCAATTGCCAGGCTGGACATTGCAATTGCTTTATATCCAAAAATCGTTCGATGAGAAAAAGTTGCTATAATTTCTGATACAACTCCCATCGCAGGAAGAATCATAATATAAACTGCTGGATGAGAGTAAGTCCAGAATAAATGCTGATAAAGAATTGGATCACCGCCGAGCGTAGGATCGAAAACCCCAATCTTAAATAGTCTTTCTATAATTACAAGAATAATTGTAATTCCGATAATTGGCGTTGCTAAAATTTGAATCCAGCCAGTTGCGTAAAGTGACCATGGAAAAAGCGGCATTTTAAACCAACTCATTCCCGGTGCACGCATTCTATGAATCGTGGTGATAAAATTTAATCCGGTAAGAATTGATGAAAAACCGAGAATGAATGCAGCAAATATTGCCCACGAAACATCTGTTCCAGTTCTTAAACTATAAGGAACGTAAAATGTCCAACCAGTATCTATCGGTCCACCTTTTAGAAACATCGAAAGAATGGCAAGAATACCACCAGAAATATATAAATACCAGGACAGTAAATTCAATCTTGGAAAAGAAACATCTTTAGCACCAATTTGAATTGGTAAAAAGAAATTGCCAAATACTGGAGGAATACCGGGGATTACAAAAAGGAATATCATAATTATTCCATGCAATGTAAAAAGTGAATTATAGGTTTGTGCACCCATAATTGTTTCTCCAGGGCTAAGCATTTCCAGGCGCATTAAGATTCCAATTATGGCACCGATCAAAAAGAAAAAAACTAAAGAGCACAGATATAGAATTCCTATTCTTTTATGATCAGTTGTTAGTAGCCAGGATAAAATTCCAGTATGCTTACCTTTTTCTTCATAGAAATTTACATATCCGCCTGAATGAGCGTGATTACTCATATATTAAATTTTCTCCTTCGATTTTTTTCTTTCTTTTATAATTAAAACAGTAAACAGAATAAGTGCAGAGAGCAATATTATTCCTCCAGCAATCTTTTGAAAATTAAAAACATACTTATTCCCTGATCTATCGTAGCTGTAGCAAAAAGTTAAAATCTTATTTATAGTTGGTCGATATTCTCCTCGTTGAGCTTCAAGCAAAGCCATCTTAACATCAAACTGATTGAATTGGATTCCAAAAATGTAACGTGAAATCATTCCTTTTTCAGATAGAATGATCAGCGTTCCGTAATGAAGAAAACTGCTGTCAGTATCGCGCTTAAAATAAAAGCCAACTGCATCTGTAAGTTTTTTAATTGAAATACTATCTCCGGTTAAGAATGTCCATGCACTTTCCGGAAAATCTCTTTTCATAGAAGCAAGATGTTCCTTCTTCCATTTATTAGCTGCTGTTGGTCCTTCACTATGATCGAAACTTAGTGTAATAACATCAAAATCTTTTTGTGGTTCCAAATCCAGCTTATCAACTACTTCTGTTAAACCATTTAATAATGGGCTGCAAACCGCCGGGCAATGATAATAGACCAATGCCAAAATCGTTGGTTGCTTAATTAGTTGATTTAGTTTTACCAGTTCACCCTTTTCATTATTAAAACTAATGTCTAAGGGAATATAACTTCCAAGTTTTTCATCAATCCCAACATCAACATGGTTCTGATCTTTTGTGTAACCAGAATTAATAAGTAAAAATAAAACCGCTATTATCTTTAATATTCTGTTTCTTTGCAATGAAGAAGAAAACTTTAACCACGGAGACACGGAGACACGGAGTTTTTTTAAATGTTTCATGCTGTTTAACTCTTTTGATAAAACAATTTATTCAGGTATTGATACAATTCGTTCCACTCACGGATTGAAAGAGAAACTATGTTTGTATTAAATCCATTTACGGATGATGTTGATATAACCGTTTTCACGAAATCATTTATACTTGCGTTCCATTCATTGGAATCATTTAAAAAAGATATAATTCTGATCTTATCTTGCGAAACCCGATTTAATAATTTTGCCCCAGCTTCATTTGGATTATTATTTATTGAAGATGCTATCGAATAAATTTTTTCAACTTTTGGGGCTGCATCTAAAGTTTGTTTTTCTTTAGCAACTAAGATTGGAATTTGTGAAGGAACGGTTTTTCCCTCAACCAAATTATACTGTTTATTCAAGCCATCAATTTCCGTTTGTTCTAATTTGGGGAAATCGCCAGCGAATCCTCTTACATAGAAAATAATATTGACTCTATCCTCAGAAGGAAAATAACTATAAGAAGGCATTCCGCTGCCAGCAATTCCTTCATTCAAAGTTTTAAATATCTCCGAAAATTTTCTTCCATTTTTCCAACTATCTTTTGAATGGAAGTTTCTTGGCTTTGGATTAAGTACTGTTCCAGCCACACCATCTCCCATTCCATTTTCCCCATGGCAGGAAACACAATTTGCTTTAAAAAGTGTTTCTCCTTTTTTTATCATATCAGCAGTTGGATTGAATAATGACTTTAATTCAATTCCCTTAGAAATGCTTCCCTTTACTACAACTATATCTTTAAAGTAATTTGCTGAATCAATTAAGGCTGGAGTCAAGCCGTTTCGTTTAATCACCTCTAAATTAGATACATAATTGAGTCCAACAACAATCGTCACTATTGCAAAATAAAAGTAGATTAAACCAAACCATCGGATTGGAGTTTTTACGACATTCTTAAACTTAATTTCATCTAATTCAGGTTTGTTAACCATTCCATACCCATAAATAAATATTTAAATTCTAAGTTTGAAATTAGAAATTACGAATTTCAAATTACGAGATGAATTCCCGATAAAATTATAACAAAATCAAAATCATCTAAGTTCGTAATTCGTCATTAGTAATTCATAAATACTTTATAGTCTAAAATCCAATCCACGTTTTAACTTCGGATCGCCAATTGGAATAATATTATTGCTCTTTGCTTTATAATAAAATAAAAGGATAACAGCGCCAATAACTAAAATTGGAAACGCTATTTCAATCCAGCTAAAAACTGCGCCGGTGCTGCTAAAAGTTGGCATAATAATCCAGTATAAATCAAATAAATGGGCAAAAAGAATCCAGATAGAAACCCACAATAATCTTGTTGGATTCATCTTAGAAGGCTGAGATAATAATGCAGCGTATGGTACGATGAAGTGGACAATTATCAATCCCAAAGAAATAAATTTCCAGCTACCGTGCCATCTTGCAAGTATCCAGACTGTTTCCTCCGGGATGTTTGCATACCAGATTAACATGAACTGGCTGAAGGCTATATAAGCCCAAAAATTAATAAATGCAAAGAGCAAAGCGCCAAGCGAATAATAATTATCCTTAATCAAGCTTGGATGCAAATAACCATTTTCTTTTAAGAGAACGACTATAATCGTTAAGGCTGCAAGAGCTGCCAGGATTGTCCCTGAAAAATAATACACACCAAAGATTGTTGAATACCAATGCGGTTCAAGACTCATCATCCAATCTATAGAAGAAAAAGAAATAGTAATTGCAAATACCGGCATAAATACAGCAGCAATTTTTACATTCTTTGTAGTTAGATTTTGATCTTTTGTTGTATCCTGCAGTTTTGAGTTTTTTGTTATTAACCAATAAAACAAATACCATAATCCAAAGAAAACAATTGTGCGGACAAGGAAAAAATTTGTATTCAAATATGGAGATTTAGCTTGAAGTACTTTATCATTCTGAACTGCTTCAATATGTGTCCAATGATATAAATCCTGCATATTAAACAATAAAGGAATTGCGAATACTGGTAGAATTAATAATATGGAAGAAAGGAATTCACTAATTCTCCTGAAAGGTGTACTCCAAACTGCTCCACCTATATATTCAAGTGCAACTAAGAAAAGAGAACCAACACCAATGCTCATAAGAAACATAAAAACTATTAAAAGATTGAATGAGCTTCTTTGCTTATCATAAATAAATGCAAGAATTGAAAGTAATAATCCAAGACCAAAAAGAATCCAACCAATTCTGTTAATGCTTAATGGCAATTCTTTCTGTTTAAACTCAATTATATTATCCACTGAATTCATTATAAGTCAGTCTCCTTGGCATTTTGCGAACGTTGAAGTGCCCGAACAAATAAAATTATTTGCCACCTTTCAGCTTCAGTAATTTGGCTCGCATAGGAAGGCATAATATTTTGCCCAACTGTAATCACATGAAAGATATCGCCATCTTTCCAATTACGGACTTTATCCGAATGCAAACTTGGTGGTGCAGGAAATTGTCCGCGCAATCTGCTATCCCCTTTTCCAAAAAATCCATGACATGGACTGCAAAACGTGTTAAACTTATTTTGTCCTCTTTCCAAATTTTCTTTTGATGGCAGAAGTGGATTTAATAAATATTTTGAAGCATCAGCCTGGTTTCCTTTATAAAGATATGGCAGATGCCCACGAGCTACAGTTCCTTCAACTGGCGTTCGCATTCCAAAACCGTCTGTAAACAAATTACTTTTTTGTTGTGGATTTAGCTTTGGTTGCTCCATCATCCAATTGAATGGATCCCAGTAAAGAAGTTTATTTAAAGTAAAATAAACTCCACCGCTTGTTATTATTGCAACCGCGATTAAGAATAGAATAAACTTTGGTTCAAATATTTTATGTTTTAATCCTATTTCAGCTTCATCATAAAAAATGGATTGAACATTTTGTGCACCAAGGCTTGTTAAAAATTGCTTTACTTGCTCTTCATTAAAAATTGCATCTTCAGCTTGAATACTTATTCCAAACTTATCTGTTGAAACTTGTTTCATATAATCTGTATCGTGCAACGGATGGTTTAAATTGGGGAGCTTGAAGAATACAAATAACATCGCTAAAACTGTTACAATTGAAGCTGACAGAACTGTGACTTCAAATATAATTGGAATAAAAGCTGGCAGTGAAAAAAATGGTTTGCCTCCAACTACTAAGGGATAACCGCTGGTAGTAATCCAGGACATTATTAGTACTGCAAATACAATCGCAAATAAACCAACAGCAAGTGCAACATAGCCAAGCTTAGATGGAGGAATGCGCATAGCTTTAGACATTCCGTGAACCGGATATGGTGTGTTCACATCATATTTTTTAAATCCAGCTTTTGCAGTTTCTTCAGCAGCATGGATTATATCATCTGGTTTTGTGAACAATCCTGCAACCGAATACAATATTTTCTTATCCATTATTTGCTCCATTGTGATGAGGTTGAGCTCCATCAGTTACAGCTTTCACTTCTGCAATTGATACCACCGGTAAGCTTTTAGTGAATAAAAGAAGCCAGGTAAAGAAAAATCCAAAGCTGCCAAGTAATATTCCTAAATCAGTTAAAGTCGGAATATAATGATGCCAACTTGATGGCAGAAAATCTCTTGATAAAGTTGTAACAATAATAACGAATCTTTCAAACCACATTCCAACATTTACAAGAACTCCAATTATAAACATCATTTTTATTGATCGGCGTATTTTCTTTAACCAGAATAATTGTGGGAACAACACATTACAGGAAACCATCGTCCAGTAAGCCCAGCCATAAGGTCCAAGTGCCCTATTTAGAAATACAAATTGTTCAGTAGGATTTCCGCTATACCACGATGTAAAGAATTCCATTCCATATGCATAACCAACCATAGAGCCAGTTAGGATGATAATCTTGTTCATTTTCTCAAGTGTATCAAGAGTAATAATGTGTTCGTAATTAAAAATCTTTCTAACAAAAATTAAAATGTTCTGTACCATTGCAAAACCAGAAAAGACGGCACCTGCTACAAAGTAAGGAGGAAAGATTGTGGCGTGCCATCCTGGTAGAACTGATGTTGCAAAATCGAAACTTACAATTGTGTGAACAGAAAGAACAAGTGGAGTTGCAAATCCTGCCAGGATTAAATAAACCATTTCATAATGATGCCAGTGCCGGTTTGAATGCCTCCAACCCAAACTAAAAATCGAATAAATAGTTTTTTTTATCTTATGGGAAGTCCTATCCCGCAATGTTGCTAAATCAGGAACCAGTCCAACATACCAAAAAATAAATGAAACAGTCAGGTAAGTAGAAACTGCAAATACATCCCATACAAGTGGAGAAATAAAGTTAACCCAAATTCCATGCTGATTTGGATAAGGTATTAAGTATCCACCGAGCCAGGGACGACCAACGTGGATAAGTGGAAACAAACCGGCTGTCATTACAGCGAAGATTGTCATTCCTTCTGCAAAGCGTGCAATTCCTGTTCTCCACTTTTGCCTGAATAAAAATAAGATGGCGGAAATAAGTGTTCCTGCATGACCGATTCCAACCCAGAAGACAAAATTTGTAATGTCAAAACCCCAGCCAACAGGCTGATTGTTTCCCCACATTCCAATCCCCTGAAGAAAAGTATTGGTAAGGCAAACTACTCCTATGGCAAGCATAGCAAGAGTAATTGAAAGAGCGATATAATATTTTTTATTTCCTTTTTGTTCTATCGGAGCAACAATCAATTCGGTAATCGACTTGAAAGATGGCTGACCTTCTATTACAGAAATCTCTTTTGAATAATCAACACTCACTATACATCCTCCGAAAAAGTATTTCTGAGTTTGGCAATATAAGTAACATTCGGTCTGGTATTTAATTCTTTCAAAACGTTATAGCCTAATTCGTGCTCACGGTATTTAGAAATTTCAGATTGTGGATCATTCACATCACCAAATACAATTGCTTCTGCCGGACAAGCAACCTGGCAAGCCGTTTTAACGTCACTTCCTTTTAATGGTTTGCCTTCTTCAATTGCGTGCTGCCGTGCTTCCATAATACGCTGAATACAAAATGTACATTTTTCCATTACTCCACGCGAGCGAACTGTAACTTCAGGATTGTTTATAAGGTCGAATGGTTTTTGTTCATAATATCCATCCGCAAAATGATCGCGGAAGTTGAAAAAGTTAAATCTTCTTACTTTGTATGGGCAGTTGTTTGAGCAGTACCTTGTTCCAACACATCTGTTATAAACCATTTGGTTTAATCCATCAGGACTATGATTGGTTGCTGCAACAGGGCAAACATTTTCGCAGGGAGCATTGTCACAATGCTGGCAAAGCATCGGCTGGTAATTTGCTTTAGGCTCATTGGGGCTACCTGAATAATATCTATCAATTCTTAGCCAATGCATGTCTCTACCTTTTTCAACCTGCTCTTTACCAACAACTGGAATATTATTTTCAACGTTGCAGGAAGAAACACATTGATTACAACCAACGCATTTATTCATATCAATGGACATTCCCCATTTGACACCTTTATATTCAATATCCTTTGTAATATTTAACGGATTTGTTTTTTCTTCCAGTAAAAATTCTGGATTCTTTTTATATTCAGCTAAAGTTCCTTCTCTAATAATGCCGCGTTTCAGATGCAAATCTTTTACAAATGTATCATCTAAAGAATGCTTTTCTTGTGTAGTTACAAGTTTATATGAATCGGAAGTTTTGGAAATTTTTACTCCATTGTAAATCCATTTTGAGATCGAAAAATCTTTACCTAATAATTTATTTACATTTACTCCAACACCTTCACCAACTTCCCCAGCTTTAGTTCTACCATAACCTAATTCAACCACCAATAACTTGTCTGCCATTCCAGGTTGAATAAATACCGGAAGTTGTACTTTTCTATTTGAAACAGCTACTTCAATAACATCATTATCTTCAATATTCAAATCTTTAGCTGTTGATGCTGACATAGAAGCATAATTATCCCAAACTACTTTTGTAACTGGATTCGGCAATTCCTGAAGCCATCCATTATTTGCAAATCTTCCATCTCCAAGAAAATAATTTTTCTTTAGGTGAAGAACGAAATCATCACCAGAAGTTGATTTTGATAATGAATTTACAGCTTGAGAATTAAACACATAATTTTGAGATGCAGTTTGATCATTAATAACAACACCAGCTTCAAGTGCTGTAAACCAGAAGCTCTTAAACTCAATTGGAGATTTTAAAACAGAATAAATATTCTTTTCCCAGTTATCCATCAAATATTGATGATAGATATTTTCCGAGTAAATTTTATTATCACCAGAAATCCAGGTAAGCAGTATTGCTTCTTTCTGACGTGATCCAAAGAGTGGTGAAATAATTGGCTGCTGCAAACTGTAAACACCAGTTCGGACATTATAATCTCCCCAACTTTCTAAGTAATGATTAATCGGAAGAACGTACTTACATAAAATTGATGTTTCATTTTCATTCTCCACCAAGCTGACCGAGGTTGCAACTTTTTTTAATGCTTTTTCATATTTAAAATCAGGAGAGAAGTGATAAGCTGGATTAGTATCATAATGGATTACAACTCCAACTTCCCCATCATTCATTTTTCCAATTAGATTTTCCCATTCCATTTTTGTAGTTAGAGAAGTAAAATCAATTTTAACTTTTTCAGAATCGTAGAGTTTAACATTCCCTAAAATTTCATTCAAAGCATTAACTGCAATATGAACTTCTTCGGAAAGCTGACTGCCGGCATAAACAATTGACGAGCCTTGATGTTTAATCAAATCAGAAACAAGGTAGCTTACAATATCGCCAGATAAAGAATTTTTCTTTACAAAATCATTGAGAGAATAAATATTATCTTTAACAACCGATTTTCCATTTCGTTTTTGAACTTCACTTATCAAACTCATTACAAATTCAAATTGCTGATCAGGACGCATTCTAATTCGGTAATCAGCATTCATACCAGTCTGTGTCATTCCTCCCTCAATCACATACAACCGATTGAAATCTTTACTCTTCATTACATCACGATTACCAGTAAACTTTCTAATATTTTCAATAGTGTTTCCTTCATTACCTAAAAAGTCCGCATCAAGTGCCAGGATTACTTTTGCATTTTCCCATTTAATAATTGGAAATGTTCCCGATTTATAACTTTTTTCCCAGGCATTGTTTCTATTTTGATCATCAAATAATTCGTAAGAATAGATTTTTGCAGTTGGATATTTTACAAGAAAATCATCAAACAATTTCTTTTCTGTTGGGGAAAGAATTGAATGAGTAATGATTGCAATTTCTTTTCCATCTTTGGCAGCATTACTTAATGCTGGAAGAATAGCATCATCTGCTTTTTGCCAGGATATTTCTGTTCCAAATCCGTTAACCATTTTTAAAGGAGATTTTAATCTATTTGGATCGTACAAATTAAGAATATTTGCCTGCCCAACAGAACAAATCTTTCCAATATTTATTGGATGGTCGGGATTGCCATCAATTTTAATTGGTCTTCCTTCCCTGGTTTTTACTAATACGCCACAAGCTTGTGAACACCCATTACAAGTTGAAGCATAATAATTAGCAATACCCGGGATAACTTCATCCGGTTTTTTATTATAAGGAACAATCTCTCCTTTGTCGCGATAGTTTGAACAGTTAGCCGCAGCAAAAGCAGTTGATGCTCCAAGCAAAGCTAAAAATTTTCTTCGTGATAAACCGGATAATTTAGAAAGTTCGAAATCATCTGTAACACCTTTCATAAATTCATTGGCTTTAGCTTCATATGAATCTGGATCGTTATTTAATTCTTTCAAACTTTTCCAATAGTTTGGATCTTTTCCATCGAGATGATTTTCAGAAGTACTCATCCGTTTAATCCTCTCTTATTTCTTTTAACTGCAAGTGGATGTATTTCAACTTTTATACTCTGTGTATTTCTTTTATTAGAAAAGAGTGCTTTGAATGGAATAGCACTTAAAACTATAGCTGCAATTGTCCCTTTTCCAAATAATTCAAAAAAATTTCTTCGTTTAATATTTTTTCCCATTTTCACTCCATTACCGATGACAGGCGAAACAATTATCCGGACCAATATTTATCCCGGCAAGTTTAGGGGAATATTGTTGAATATTTTTATGGCAATCCAGGCAGCTTGCCATTGTAAAAGATTTAATTTGTTGAACTGCATCCATATTTTGAATATTCCCATGGCAGCTAATACAATCAATTCCCTTGTTTACATGAACACTATGATTGAAATAAGCAAAGTCTGGTACGCGATGTATTCTTTTCCATGGAATCGGGATTCCCTTTTCATAATACTTAGTTAGCTTAACAATTTCCGGCTTGCTTTTACGAGCAACTGAGTGGCAATTCATACAAATATTTGCAGATGGTACAACAGCCTGCCGTGACTTTTCTACACCTGTATGGCAGTACTTACAGTCTATTCCCATCGTACCAGCATGAAGTTTATGAGAAAACTTAATTGGTTGTTCCGGTTGATAGCCAATTCCATCTCTTTCTGGTCTTGACACATAATATGTTATTGCAAATGAAATAATAATTACAAAAGCTGTAATTGGAAGACGTACTTTAAGGATATAATCCAGTACAGATTTTTTCATTTATTTCCTGAATCTATTAATAAATTAACCCTTCAACAAATTAGCAAGAGGACGTAAAAACCTTTGACGAATATTTTTATATAAGGAACTAAGTAAGTAATAAAATATAAATTTCATAAAAAATAAGCATCCAGAATCTAATCCTTACTTTAAATAATTTAATAAAATCAAAATCAAAACAAAAGAAATAATATAAAGATTCCCGATAATTTTAAATTTTAATAAATATCTATGAGTCCACTCTAAAAAGCCCAAATACTCAAATTGTCATTCCCACGAACCTGCCAGCGGGAGGCGGGAGTGGGAATCTATTCAAAATTCTATATTCTTTAGATTCCCGCTTGTCTGCTGCAAACAGGTTTTCACGGGAATGACCTTTTTAGATCAGACTCATCTATAAAATATCAATGATTTTGTATACTTAAATTAACTGATATAAATCGGAGAGAGTTTTATTGTGTTGGAAGCTTTTAATTTGTGATATTTACGTTAACTATTTATCAAAAGAAACTAATTCTTATAGTTTGATTTAGTTAGTCCGTTCAACAATAAAATCAGCAAGTGCTTCCAGCGAAGTTTTGCTTGGTGAATCTGGAAACGCAGCCAGATTAGCTTTTGCGGTTTTAGAAAATTCAAGCGCTATTTTTTCGGCATATTCAATACCGTTGTATTTTTTTACAAAACCGATAATTTCTTTAATGTTATCTTTTTTACCTCCAATCTTAATCAACTTAATTATTTTAGATGCTTCAGGTTTATCCGCTTTAGAAAGGGAATGAATCAAAGGCAATGTAATTTTCTTTTCTTTAATATCTCCACCAAGCGGTTTACCAATTAAACTTGACGTTCCAATATAATCAAGTATATCATCGCGGATTTGGAAAGCCATTCCGATGTTCTCACCATATTTTCGCATTGCTTCATGGAGTTCAATATCTGTTGTTGAACTTGCAGCACCAATCTGGCAGCAGGTTGAAAGCAAAGAAGCTGTTTTATCAGATATAATTTTAAAATAAGTTTCTTCATCAATATCGAGCTTTTTTGTTTTGCCAATCTGAAGTAGTTCACCTTCAGACATTCTTTTAACTGCGTTTGTAATTATTCCTAGAAAATCGAAATCCTTTCCATCAACTGCAATCATTAAACCACGGCTTAAAAGGTAATCCCCCATTAATACTGAGACTTTATTTTTCCAAATAGCATTTATTGATGGTAGTCCTCTTCTTTTATCAGCATTATCAACAACATCGTCATGGATGAGTGTGGCTGAATGAAGTAGCTCAACTAAGATAGCACCGCGATACGTTCTAATAGAAATTTCACCAGCAACTTTACTGGAAAGCAATACTAAGAGTGGTCTTATCTTTTTCCCTTTTTGTTTTAAAATGTAACGGGTAACCAGGTCCACCAATCCAACTTTGGATTTCATCGATTGTTTGAAGAGTTCATTAAACTGCGCAAGTTCTTCTTTAATCGGATTACTTATATTTTCAAGATTAATACTACTCAACTCTTTTCTTCTGAGAAATTTTTGAAACCAAGATGCTTATTTCATACAACAACAATAATGGAACAGCTAAAACGACCTGCGAAACAGGATCTGTTCCAGGTGTTAGAAAAGCTGATAAAATAAAAATTACAACTATGGCATGCTTCCTGTATTTTCTCATAAACTTTGGAGTAAGAATGCCAAGCTTGGAAAGAAAAAAAGAAATCATAGGTAATTCAAACACTACACCGGCAGCAAGCATTATACTTGTAATGATCGAAAAATATTCGTCTATGGCAAAATTGTTTTCTATGGATTTTGAACCAAAGCTTGCTGCAAACTTTAAGCTAAGCGGAATCATTAAAAAATATGCAAATACAATTCCTGCTAAAAAACAAAAAGTAGAAAATGCAGCGATTGATGAAATATATTTTCTTTCTTTCTTACGCAGTGCTGGAGCAATAAATTTCCATAGTTGAAAAAATAAATTGGGAAGGCTAATAACAATTCCACCAATAATTGCAATTTGCATGTATAACATTAACTGACCAAAGGGACGGAGGTTCTGAAGTTTTGCCCCCATATGTTTAGCCGGGATAAGCAAGATATTATCTACAAGAAAGTCGATGAAAATCCAACAGATTATAGTACCAACAACCAATCCAATAATTGAGTATATAAGACGCCATCGAAGCTCTTCAAGATGGTCGAGGAAGGACATCTCCATTTCTTCGTCAACTTCATCATTACCAATGTTATTGATGGTTTCTTCTACTGCCACGATTTTTTATTTGTATAATTCCGGATATAGTGGAAATTGTGAACAAAGATTAATCACTTCGTTATTAACTTCGCTTAATACTTTTTCATTATTAACATCTGAAAGTACTTTATTTATAAGACTTGAAATAATTTCCATCTGCTCTTCTTTCATTCCGCGAGTTGTCATTGCAGGTGTACCGATTCTAATTCCGCTTGTTACAAAAGGACTTCGTTGATCAAATGGAACCATATTTTTATTTACAGTAATGCCAGCCAAACCAAGGGATATTTCTGCTTGTTTACCAGTTATATTTTTATTTGTCAAATCTAAAAGCATAACATGGTTATCAGTTCCATCAGAAACAATTTCATAGCCATATTCCTTCAACTTCCTGGCAAGTACCTTGGCGTTTTTAATAACCTGTTCTGCATAAATTTTAAAGGAATCCTGAAGACACTCACCAAATGCTACAGCTTTTGCCATAATAATATGCATCAATGGTCCACCTTGAATACCTGGCATAACCATGCTATCAAATATTTCAGAAACTAATTTTAGTCTATCTCCTTTTGGAGTTTTAATTCCAAGTTTATTCTCCGAGTCTTTGCCAACCAAAATAATTCCTCCACGTGGACCACGTAAAGTTTTATGCGTAGTTGAGGTTACAACATCACAATATGGAAGCGGATTGTTAAGTAATCCTTTGGCAATTAAACCAGCAGGATGAGCCATATCGCACATAAGTAATGCACCTACTGAATCTGCAATTTCCCTGAACTTTGCATAATCCCAATCACGTGAATAAGCACTTGCACCGGTTATAATCATTTTAGGTTTTTCTTTTTTTGCAAGATCAGCTATTAAATCATAATCAAGTACTTTGGTTTCCGGATGAAGTGAATAACCAACTGCCCGGTAAAGAATTCCCGAAAAGTTAACAGGTGAACCATGTGTCAAATGTCCCCCGTGGGCTAAGCTTAATCCAAGGAAAGTATCCCCAGGTTTTAGGAAAGTCATAAACACAGCCATATTAGCCTGCGAACCGCTATGCGGTTGAACGTTCACATATTCTGCATCAAATAATTTTTTTAGTCTGTCGCGGGCAATATTTTCCGCCATATCTACAACTTCACATCCACCATAATATCTTTTTCCGGGGTATCCTTCCGCATATTTATTTGTTAAGACAGAACCTGCTGCTGCAAGCACAGCAAGACTAACAAAATTTTCGGAAGCAATTAATTCAAGATTATTTTGTTGACGGATTATTTCTTTTTCCGCAACATTAAGAATTTCTGGGTCGGTGTTTAAGTATTTCAGCATAAAGTACTTCTAAATTTAATAATGGAAAAATGAAATGTTGGGATAATTGGAAAACTATGAATAAATAATTTTGGATTAAGATACTTTTGTTTCCCAGTTTCCTTCTTCACTTTTAATTTATAATGAGTTTTTAAATGCTAACAATTTATTTCCAATATTACCAGGAAGAGAACAAGTTTTTCAATATCGTAAGATTAATACTTTCAATCGAAATTCTTCAACAATTCCTATCCTTCAATTTTTTCCACTCTTCTAGAATGTCTTCCATCCTGGAATTTAGAATTTAACCAGGCTTCTACAATTGGAATAATTTCTTTTTCATCAGTCAATCTGGAAGCAAGTGATAAAAAGTTTGAGTCATTATGCTCAATGGATAATTTAGCCATCAAAATATTTAATACTTGTGCTGCTCTAATACCTTTAACTTTATTTGCAACCACTGCAACCCCAATACCGGAACCGCAAACTCCTATGCCCTTTACTGCTCTTCCCAGTGATACATCTAAGGCGGCAGGGCGAACGAAATCAGGATAATCAACTGACTCCTCAGAAAAACATCCATGGTCAATAACTTCAATTCCTTTTTCAGTCAAATAGATTTTTATCAACTCTTTATATTTATAACCTGCATGATCAGCACATAGGGAAATTGTCATATTACTATCTCCCACTTCTTAAAAACCATAATTCCCCAAAGTTAATTGATAAATTAAACCTGAGGAGATTTTCTTTTAACAGGTTTAAATCCGTTGTACCTCGTATTCCATATTCTAAACTGACATCAATAGAGCTGGTATAATCTAAAGGAAATGTTAATCCACCTAAAACAGAATACTGGTTAATTCCCTTTCCGTTCACTTTATATTGTGTTTGTTCATAATTTATTCCGCCACGTAAAATAATGCTATTCCAGAAACTTGATGACAAATCATCTGAAATTTTATATTCTACTCCTGCGCTAATTTTCTGTAAATTTTGTAAATCTGGATTTACTAAATCCCGTAATTTGTAATTGCTCCATGATTGATAAAAATAATCCATAACGAATAAATACTTACCAGATGAAAAGGCAAGACCAGTCCCAAAACTTATAGGAAGTTCAGCCTGGGTATTTCCAGCAGCTAAATCAATTGTACTAACAATGCTGGTTTTATTACCAGAATAAATAGTTTGAGTTTCTGTAGTATCAACATTTATTTTATTTGAAATGCTTAAAGTTGCACCGATCCGAAGATTTTTTATAAAATCAATTCCTAAACTTTTAGAAAGATCATTTGAAATCAATCCAAATGTACCACCAATTCCGTGTAATTTATATCTTGTCGAATATTCAGAATTAAGATAATTTTCATCAAGATAAATAAGATTGGAAACGTAATCTATATTGCCAACATAATAATCAAGAGAAGCTCCAAAATTCCAATCAAATGGAAGAGAATAAGAGGTTCCTAAAAATACTTTAGAAACGCTTCCCTTCCCTTCAAAATTTAAGTTATGAGTAATATCAGAATTAACTGTTTGAGAAACCAGGAATTTTACCCTGGAATACGGAACAATTCCTAAAACTAAAGAAACACCATAATCTTTTTGAATTGGGATTCCCAGGACGAATCCAGAAAAATATGAATTTGAAAAGAACGAACTTGTTGTTTGATCTTTTGTCTGAAAAGATTCCACGTTTATACCGGTTTCAAACCTTGTAATATTTAATCTGGTCCAACTTGCTGGATTAAAATCGCTTATGTTATCTTTATCAAATAAAGCTGTTCCGAGCCCGCCCATAGAAATGCGTCTTGCTGATTGTGAATTGTAAATATCACCTAAGCCAATTCTTGTATAACCAGATCCTCCTTCAGCTAAAAAAACTGAAGGGAACAATAGTAAGATTAATATTTTTCTAATTTTCATTTTTACTCAAAAAAAAATAATTACCGTTTAAAAGAATAACTGATTTTCAATTTCGGTCTCTTTGTTACATCTGCAGATTTGCCACTAATAATCTTAAGCAAGTCCAAATTATTTATTGCATTGGTATGCGAAATTAATAATCCATAATTTTTTTCTCCAATAACCCATCTTTGCACATAACTAACTATGTTGCCAGATATTTTATCACCTGATCTTGTTAAAACTATAGATGAAAGACTATCATAGGCTACACCAACGCTATCTGTTAATAATCTAACAGTCAAATATTCGGAATGTGGAGTGCCTAACACGCTCGCAAGAGTATCCAATGTAAATTCAAGTGCTGCATTATTAATAATTGCGGACGAGGAAATTGTTGGAATGTCAAATTTCAAAGTTGAATTGACAGCTATACCACCCTGGATTATAATATAGTCATTTGAAGCAGCAGGCAAACTTCCTTCCACAACATGCAAATCATTTATAGAAATGAATGTTAATGTATCTTTGTATTTACCAGGTTTTTCAAATATAACTTTCAATTTTGGAATTGAATTGGCTAAAGTAGATTCGCTTGAGTATGCTTGAAATCCAACAACTCTATTGGTTCCATTTGAAGGTTTAATATAAATTCCGTTATCGTCTGCTAAATTGGTATCGGAATCAACCTTAAACCAATCCTGAACCACATCTTTACTTAAATCAAATGAGTAAAGAGTATCCGTAATATTATATGGTGATGCAGCAATGTTTTCTGCATTATAATTCAAACCATTTAAGCTATCAACATCAAATGATGCAGATGTCCAACCGCTATTTACTTTATGAACAGAAAAATCGAACTGAGAAGATTTCTCTCCCAAAGTATACTTAGGATAAAGCTCAATTAAAGCGGATAACACTTTAATACTATCTTTTGCAATTTGCAATTTAATTGAATCCGGCAAAGCGTAAATCTGGAATTTCATAAGAACAGAGGAAGTTGCAGAATTAATCTTTCCAAGAAGTAGATTGTCGGAAGTTCCGGTTTTTAAGATTGTTTTTACAGCGTTAGATTGCTGACTCAGCGAATCACTGCTTATCTCCTTTAGTGAAATCATATCACTTGGGTTTAATAAAGAATACCCAACAGGTCCAGGTGAATCACTGCAAGCAGAAAAATACAAAGTTGAAACTATTACAAGCAACAGGATGCGAAATTTTGAATACAATCAGTTTCCTCCAATAAAATCATTAACAATAAAATTACAAGCATCTAAAAAATTTGGTGCAATAAAAGTGGGGATTTTACCTTCATTAAGCAAGTAAGAAATTTTTTCTTCGGTAATTGTGGTTTTAATAAGAATCGTTTTTAATCCAGCATTTAAACCGCATTCAACATCAGAAACCATATCGCCGGTAAGATAAGATTTTTTCAAATCGATATTCCAATCTTCAGCAGCTTGATAAATCATTTTAGTAGAAGGCTTCCTGCATTCACATTCTTCAGTTGTATTAAATTTGGGATGATAAGGGCAATAATAAAATGCATCTATTTGAACATCATCTTTTAGTAAAATTTCATTGATTTTATTGTTGATAGAATCAACATCTTCTTTTGTAATAAGTCCTCTGGCAATTCCAGATTGATTTGAAACTACAATAATCTTAAATCCCAATTTTTTTAATTGAACTAATCCTTCAGTTACGCCTTTATACAACTCAACTTGCTCAGGGTTTCCAAGATATCCAGGATCAATATTTATTGTTCCATCTCGATCAAAAAAAACTGCGTGGTTAGCCATCTGGAATCAATCTAATATGTTCTTATACAGATCAACATATTTTTTCCCAGATGAGATCCAGGAAAAATCGGACTTCATTCCGTTCTTAATAATTTTGATCCATGTTTTTTTATCCTGGAATAATTTTATTGCTCGTTTAATCTCTTTTAGAAACTCTTGAGAATCATATTTTTTAAAGACAAATCCATTACCAGTTTCGTCTTTATCGCTGTACCGGCTAACAGTATCAGCAAGCCCACCGGTTTCTCTAACTATTGGAACAGTACCATAGCTTAAACTATACATCTGGTTTAAACCGCAGGGTTCATATTTTGAAGGCATTAAAAACATATCGCTTCCTGCTTCAATTAGATGAGCAAGTTCATCACTATAACCCAGGTAACAGGAAAATTTTCCACGATGTTTTTTTTGTATATCTTCAAATAATTTATGATATTTTTTCTCTCCGTTACCAAGCAAAACCATTTGCACATTCAAGCTCATCAGTTCTTGAATTATTTCAGAAATCAAATCGAATCCTTTTGCATCTATCAAACGAGAGATGGAACCTATAATTGGAATCTCTGGATTAAAACTAAAACCAAATTTTTCCGCCAAAGCTTTCTTATTTTCAACTTTATCTTCAATAGTTTTTGCTGAGTAATTTTTAGGAATTGTAGTATCTAATTCCGGATTCCAGATTTTATTATCAATTCCGTTAAGAATCCCATAAATATCTTTTTTTCGTTTTAGAAGGATTGTTTTTAATCCCGCTCCCCACTCTTCATCTTTGGTAATTTCTTCAGCGTATCTCTCACTTACAGTTGTAATTACATCCGAATATATCAAACCACTCTTCATAAAATTACATCTGCCATAAATTTCAATTCCCTTTTCAGAATTTAATTCTTCCGGTAAACCAGTTTTATAAAATTCACTTTTAGGGAAAAATCCCTGGTAAGCTAAATTATGAATTGTAAAAATTGTTTTGATATTAACTATAAGCGGATCATCTTTATAAATAGTTTTAAGATAAGCAGGAACTAAACCACACTGCCAATCATTACAATGGATAATATCAGGAACCCAGCCCAGTTTATTTATCAATTCAAAAACTGACCGGGCAAGAAGAATGAACCTTTCATGATTGTCCGGGTAATCTAATCCTGTTTCCTGATCAATATAAAGGCTTTGCCGGCTTCCAAAATAATCTATATTATCAAGGAAATAAATCTGCACGCGAACTTTGGGTCCAATTAAAAAAGAAGATCTTAATGAAAAAATAACTTCTTTTTCACCAATCATTATTGGTAAATCTTTAAGCCGCACAACTTCGTGAATTTTAAATTTTCTCTCATCTATTGCGCCGTATTTAGGCACCACAATGCGTACTTCATGCCCCATTTCCATCAACGCTTGTGGTAAAGCTGCAGATACATCCGCAAGTCCACCCGTTTTCATAAATGGAAAAACTTCAGAGGTAATGAACAAGATTTTCAATCGTTTGGAAGGAGGCATAAATATAAATCCTCAATAATTTTTTTTACAAATTTACGAAAAAATCGAATTATTGACAAAGAATTGGCAGATTTTACCTTTGCCAACTAAACATATAATTTCTTCATTTCATTTAAAATCTACTTTGGAGATTCTTTTCCAACTATTCCTGGGTAACAAATAATAAATCAATTCTTTATATTTCCCTCAGAAAAAAAGGAAATTTCATTTTATGATTACTTTAATTGCAAATCCTTCCCAGATTGTTACTGTTGATTCCAAAGGTAAAAATTATAAAAGAGGAAAGGAACTGGGGGAAATTGATGTTTTGACTGAGCATTCAATTTTAGTTGAAGATGATTTAATTAAAGATTTTATTCCTAACCAAAGTATAAATTATTCTCAACTGGATGCAATAATTAATGTTAAAGATAAAGTTGTCTTTCCTGGATTTGTGGATTGCCATACGCATACAGTTTTTGCAGGTTCCCGTGCCGAAGAATTTAAAATGAAAATTGCCGGTGCAAGTTATGAAGAAATTGCGAAAGCGGGTGGAGGAATTAATAAAACTGTTCAAGCAGTAAGAAAATTAAGTTTTGAAGATTTGGTTGAAATATCGAAACCAAGAATTATTTATGCTATTTCTCAGGGTATTACAACACTGGAAATTAAAAGTGGGTATGGTCTTTCCTTTGATGATGAAATTAAATTACTAAATGTCATCAATCATCTTAACAACATATTCCCGATTGACATCATTCCAACATTTCTGGGTGCACATACTTTTCCACCGGAATATAAATCTGATCAGGAAAAATATATTTCTTTAATTAATGAAAAGATGCTTCCATTTATCGCTAATAACAAACTGGCAAAATTCTGTGATGCATTCTGCGAAAAAACCGCATTCTCTGCTGAACAAATTGATAGAATTTTTCAGACTGCATCTTCGCTTGGACTAAAACTAAAGCTACATACAGACCAGTTCAATTCTATTGGTGGAATTGATTTAGGATTGAAACACAAAGTAGTAAGCCTTGAACATCTGGAAGTTGTTAAGAATGAAGATATTCTAAAATTAGGAAATACTGATATTGTTTGCGTCTTACTACCCGGGGTTTCTTTCTTTTTACATTATGGATTTGCTCCAGCAAGAGATTTAATTTCTAAAAATGCAATAGTTGCTCTTTCAACGGATTATAATCCCGGTTCATCTCATATTTCAAATATCAATTTAATTATGAGTCTTGCAGCAATTGAAATGAAAATGACAATTGAAGAAACAATTTCTGCCGTTACAATTAATGCAGCTAAGGCTCTTGATGTTAACAATTCGGTTGGAAGCATAGAAATTGGAAAGAAAGCTGATTTTGCAATTCTTGATACACAAGAGTATCCGGATATCGTTTATAATGTTGGGAAAAATCTAAACTGTATGACAATTAAAAATGGAAAAATCATTTATAAAAATATTTAGGAAATTGAATGAAAATTATTGAATGCGTTCCAAACTTTAGTGAAGGAAAAAATCAGGATACATTTGACGCTATTACAAATGCAGTAAACAAAATTGAAGGAGCAAAACTTTTAAGTTTAGAACCCGATGCAGACTACAACCGGGTTGTTGTTACTTTGGCAGGTAATGAAAATGGAATACTGGAAGGTGCAATTGCTGCATCTAAAGCCGCAGCAGTAAATATCGATATGAGAAATCATAAAGGAGAACATCCACGGCTTGGAGCTATTGATGTTGTACCATTCATTCCGGTTAAAAATATATCCACACAAGAATGTATAAAAATTTCAGAACGATATGCAGAAAGAATTTCCAAAGAACTTGAAGTTCCTGTTTATCTTTACGAGGAAGCAGCCAGACATCCTTCAAGAAAATTACTCTCCAATATCCGTAAAGGTGAATATGAAGGATTGGAAGAAAAGCTAAAGAACCCTGAATGGTTTCCGGATTTTGGCGAAGCAAAATTCAATCCTAAACTGGGAGCTATTGTAACAGGAGTTCGTTTTTTTCTTATAGCTTACAATGTTAATATAAAATCGAGTGATGTAAAATTTGCAAAGGAAATAAGTGAAGTATTACGCGAATCAGGTAGACCTAAAAGAGATGAGAATGGTAATGTAATTAAAGTAAATGGGGAAACTATTAAAATCCCTGGCAAACTTAAAACAGTTCAAGGAATGGGAGTATCATTAGAAAAATATAGCATCACACAAGTTTCAATGAATCTGAAAAACTATTTTACTACTCCGCTACACATTGCATTTGAGGAAGTTAAAAAAGAAGCCGAACGTTTAGGTGTTGAAGTTAATGGAAGTGAAATTGTTGGACTCGTACCTCTAGAAGCTTTGATGATGGCTGGAAAATATTATTCTAATAATAATATCTCAGAGGAAAAAGCTTTGGTAGAACTTGCGATTGAAAAACTTGGTTTGAGTTCACTAAATAAGTTCGATCCTGAAAAGAAAATAATTGATTATATGATTTAAAATATAAATTCCAAAAAACAGGATAATGTTATGAATCAATCAAACACTCTAAAAAATTATCTGGATGAACTCTCCTCCAACTCCCCCACTCCCGGTGGAGGAAATGTTTCTGCACTTTGTGGGGCATTGGCTTCCAGTCTTGGAACTATGGTTTGCAGATTAACCATCGGTAAGAAAAAATATATTGACGTTGAACCTGATATGATGAAAATCCGAAGTAAACTTGAATCGTTTAGAGAAGAATTTATTGATTTGGCAGCAAAGGATAATGCTGCATTTGACAAAGTAATGGAAGCTTTCAAGTTTCCAAAAGAAACTGAAAATGATAAAACTATGCGACTAAAAAAAATAAGTGCGGCAACTCTGGAAGCTGCTAAAGTTCCTGCAGAAGTAATAACTTCCTGCAAAGTTATTTTGCCTTTGATAAAAACCATTGCGGAAAAAGGGAATCAGAATTCTGTTTCTGATGCAGGAGTTGCAGCGCTTCTTTTATCCACCGCAGCACAAGGAGCATATTTAAACGTGCTAATTAATTGTTCTTCACTAAAAGATAATTCCGAGGCTCAGAAACTTTTGGCAGAAGCATCTGTTGTAAAAGATGAAATTAAATCTGAAAGCAATAATATTATAGAAGTTATTATAAAAGGATTTCAATCATGAAAAAAACAAGCATTCTCCTACTTTTATTTCTTATTACTTCATTTCAATTCGCACAAATGCCAAAAGTAAAATGCGGGATTGATGTATTGAAAGAAAATAATTTTAATATTCTAAAAGGTAAACGAATCGGATTAATTACAAATCCAACCGGAGTAGATAAGAATCTTAAATCAACAATTGATGTTTTATTTGAAAACAAAGATGTAAAACTTGCTGCTCTCTACGGTCCGGAGCATGGCGTCCGTGGTGATTACTCTGCAGGGGATTTTGTTGATTTCTATAAAGATTCAACAACAGGGCTTCCGGTTTATTCCCTCTATGGTAAAACCCGAAATGCAACTCCGGAAATGTTGAAAGACATAGATGTTTTGGTTTATGATATCCAAGATAATGGTTGCAGGTCCTATACTTATATCAGCACGATGGGATTAGCAATGGAAGCTGCTGCAGAGAACAATAAAGAATTTTTAGTTTTAGATAGACCAAATCCATTAACAGGATTAAAGGTGGAAGGAAATTTTGTTGAAGATGGATATTTTTCTTTTGTTAGCCAATTCAAAATTCCTTATGTGTATGGATTAACTTGCGGCGAACTTGCCAGATATCTTAACGAAGAAGGTCTTCTAAAAGATGGAATAAAATGTAAACTTACTGTGGTTCCAATTGAAGGTTGGAAGAGAGAAATGACCTATGAAGAAACCGGATTAGTTTGGGTTCCAGCTTCTCCACATGTTCCGCATAAAGACACTCCGGAATATTACGTTTCTACTGGAGTGCTTGGAGAACTTGGAGTTATTTCCGAAGGAGTTGGTTATACAATTCCTTTTGAAACTTTTGCAGCCGAATGGATTGATGGAAAACTTCTTGCAGATAAAATGAATGCATTAGGTTTGGAAGGTGTTATATTCCGACCAATAACTTTCAAACCGTATTACGGAACCTGGGAAAAGAAAGAATTGCACGGAGTTCAAATTCATATAACTGATATGAAAAAATTAAATTTGCTTAGCCTGCAATATTTGTTTATGCAAGTTCATAATGATCTATATCCAGATAAAAACCCTTTTAAGCTTGCAAAGGATAACCGCATAGATTTCTTTGATAAAGTAGCCGGGACTAATAAAGTTAGAGAAATGTTTTCCGAAAAAATGCAATACAAAGCTATTGAAGCATTTCTAAATAAGGACGTTGAAGGATTTAGGATGAAGTCCAAAAAATATTTGCTTTATTAAAGTAAAACCTTACATTGTGGTTGGATAATTTGAATAAGGGGATATGTTAAAAATATTCTTAGTTTGTATTTGGATATTTCTTATAACGTCGTCCGTTCTGGTTTCCCAACCACTGGATTTCTTTAGGGAAAAGATTGAAATTGAAGTTGGCGGTAATTATTGCAAACTAATTGGGAAATACTTTTTTAGTAATTCAAGTAAACAACCACTCATTCAAACTTTTTATTATCCATTTATAGTTAACGATAGTCTTCCCTACCCAGACAAAATTTCTGTAGTAAATAACCGGGATAATTCACTAATCAAATTCAAGAAGCAAAAGAAAGGTATTATCCTTCAGGCGAAAATTAGTTCAAATGATACTTTAATTTATACTGTGGAATATTCTCAGAAAACGCCATATAGTATGTTTGAATATATTCTAACTACAACACAAGAATGGCATAAACCGATTGTTGAAGCAGAATATGTTGTTAAAATTCCAAAAAAGTTTAAGCTGGATTTCAACTCACTTGGGTACGATAACAAATCAATCCAGAAAAGATTTACTGTATACAATCTGCAAAAGAAATATTTTATGCCTGATAAAAATTTCAAAATAAAATGGGGTACAAAATGAAAAGGATTTTCTCTTTAACAGTAATTTTATTTTTTGCAGTGACTTTGAATCTCAAGGGGAATCCAATTTCAATAACATATTTTAGTGAATTATATTTCGATTCTACTGGATGGAAACTTGAGTTGCACAAAAGTCATTACGATGGGAGTTCTATTAATTTTAGAGGTTGGTATCTGAAATCATCTTCAGGACAAGCATTTTTTAAGGATAACATTGTATTAAGTGCTGCAGGTTATATGCGTGTTACCGTTGCCAAGTTATTAAATAATCTCATTATAAATCCGGAGGGTGACAGTCTTTTCTTATATGCACCAAATGAAGAATATCCAAGGGATTATTTTATTTTCGGAAATATGCCGGGATCAATGTACGATGCTCCAAAGATAAATCAGTCATTGTGTTTGGGTGGGGGATATTATTACGATAATACTCCGACATTTGGTGGTCCCAATGATACACTAAGTGCGTGTGGTTTAATCATTGGAACCATAAAAGACTCTTTAGGTATTCCTCTTAAAAAAATTAGAATAATAGCTTCTTGGGAAAGTCCGAGTTGGGGACTTCATAAAGTAATTTCATTTGTCAAAACTGATTCGCTTGGTCAGTTCAAAATAAGTTGCATATCAGGGGTGCCTTGTATTCTAATTGATACAACCGATAAAGTATATTTTAGCTATACTGATATTTTAAAATGGATTACATTAAAACTTTGGCCTGAAGAAACTATTTATTTAAATGTTACTTTGCCAATTCTTGTGAACGTAGAACATCAAAACTTTTGGGAAAAGAATTTTATCTTAAATCAAAATTATCCCAATCCATTTAATCCAAATACAATTATAAAGTGGGAGATACCCATCAGGAGTCACGTTCAACTAAAGGTTTTTGATATTCTTGGAAATGAAGTCGCAACTCTTTTAAATGAAGAAAAGGACGCTGGTATTTACGACAATCAATTTTCAGTCATCAATAATCAATTACCAAGCGGAATTTATTTCTACACTTTACAAGCTGGAAATCTCAGACAAACAAAAAAGATGATTGTTTTGAAATGAGGATTATTTTATGAATAAAAAATATTTAATTTTTTTATTTAGAATATGCTTTTTAATAGCCTTTGTTTTTGTCCAGATACAATGTGCCGGTCCAACCACTTTAGTAAGAAGTTCACAGGAAGATTTTTGGTTAGGTATCCATGTTTTAATGGACAACAAAGATGCTGCAGCAGCACTTACGAGTGAAATTCCAGCATTAGCAAAAAATGGAGTTAACCTTGTTATTGCAGAAATAAATTATAATTACGAATATGAATCACATCCAGAGCTGCGTGGAAATGGACATATAAGCAAAGAAGAAATTAAAAATCTTCTTCAGGTTTGTAAAGAAAACAATATCCTGCTTGTTCCCGAATTTCAGTGTTTGGGTCATCAGTCCTGGGCGAAAGAAACATTTCCACTTTTAACAACTTATCCTCAGTTTGATGAAACACCAGGGCAATATCCAAACAACGAAGGAATATATTGCCGTAGCTGGTGCCCACTTCATCCGGATTTAAATCCAATCATCTTTGATTTAATGGATGAATTGATTGATGTGTTTAAAGCTTCTACTTTGCACGTTGGAATGGATGAAGTTTTTCTTATCGCCTCCGATTTTTGCCCGCGGTGTAAAGGAAAGAATCCTGCGGAGCTCTTTGCCAAAGCTGTAAATGATTATCATAATCATTTACAAAAGCGTGGCGTTGAAATGATGATGTGGGGAGATAGATTAATAAATGCAAAAGAAACAAAATATAGCGAATGGGAATCTTCCACGAATAATACTTATCCAGCCATTGATATGGTTCCAAATGATATTATTATTTGCGATTGGCATTATGGAAAAATGAACGAGTACAATTCTATTCCATATTTTCTGAAGAAAGGATTTAGAGTTTTGCCTTCAAGCTGGAAAGATGTTTCAGCTTCTGATGCGCTTGTAGATTATTCGCTTAAGTTTAATTCTCCCAAAATGCTTGGTCATCTATGTACAACCTGGCAAAGACCGGTAACGGGTGAAACATCCCAGTTTCAACCATTAAAAGAAGCAGCAAAAAAATTAAATAGGTAAAATTGAATTGTTAATCATTTATAAATGTTAATAGAGAAATGGAGTTTATACAATTATGAAAATATTTTCCCTTATAGGTTTTTCTCTTATTATAATTTTATTAACAGCAACAAGCCGATCCACCGCACAAACACGATATCTGGATACTGTCTTTTCAAATATAAAGGTTACAAATGGAATACAGTTTGGATCCAACAAAAATGCTTTTGGAATAAATCAAAATTTACTGCTGGATATTTATGAACCTGAAGGAGATACTTCGGCTTCTCGTCCTTTAATGATTTGGGTACACGGCGGAGCTTTTGTACTTGGAGATAGAAAATATGCTGATGTAGTCCTGTACTGTAAAGAATTTGCAAAACGTGGATACGTAACAGCTTCAATTGATTATAGGCTTGGGGTTACTTCATTTAATAACAAAGGTTATATGGAAGCCATTTTACGAGCCACACAAGATCTTAAAGCTGCTATCAGGTTTTTCCGCGCAAATGCTTCGGTATATAAAATCAATACGGAAAAGATTATTGCCGGTGGAACATCTGCAGGTGGCTTTACTGCCATTCACACCGGATATTTGAATGCTGATGAGATTCCGTCAGAGATTGACACCAGCAAGATTGGAAGTATAGAGGGCAATTCAGGTAATCCCGGCTACTCTTCAAAATTTAATTTGATTGTAAATTGCTGGGGAGCGATAGTTGATACTAATTGGATGCAAGCCGGCGATCTTCCGGTTGTAAGCATCCATGGAACGGCAGATAATATTGTTCCCTGCTATAGTGGAAAAGCAATGGGAGTTTTCCCGGTTTATGGAAGTGGTGTAATTGAGCGAAACGTAACAAGATTAGGGATTGAAAACAAATTAAAATTGTTTTATGGGGCTGGTCATCAGTTGATTGGAGGAAGTATGGATACTGTAAATGCGCGTTTCGATACTTCGATTACGGTTATAAGTAATTTTATTTATTCAACACTTATCAATCCATTCGTATCTGTTGAGAAACAATCGGATATTCCTGTAAAAGATTTTATTGTAGATCAAAATTATCCGAATCCATTCAATCCAAGTACAATAATCAGCTATCAGTTACTATCATCTCTAAATCCCTCACAAGGAGGAACTTTAGTTTCTCTAAAGGTTTTTGATATCTTAGGTAAAGAAGTTGCAACATTAGTAAATGAAGTTCAAAAAGCAGGAATTTATAATTATACATTCTCAATTGATAATTATAAATTGAAAAGTGGAAATTATTTTTATAAGCTTACAGTCAATAATTTTTCAGAAACAAAGAAATTTACAGTTCTTAAATAGATTTATTTATATTCGAGAACTACATCACCAACGGGCCACCTGGCTCTTAATTTTAAGGTATCTGGATAAACCGTAAACCTATCCGAAGTTTGAAATGGATATGGTTTGCCATATTTATAACTCGCACTGCTATCCTTATCAATAAAACTCCAAAGGATATATTTCCCTGGATTTACTTTGTTAAATTTCCATTCGTATTTTTCATTAGCCTTTTGTTGGTACTTAAATTTTTCACTATCAGTTCCCTTTAACACTATTATAACTTTTTCTTTCTGCAAACTTACAGGAAGTTTAACCTTACCGGAAACACCTGCATAATCTGTCTGTGAAACCGGTTTGAATCCATATTTATAAATGGAATCGCGTTTATTGCCGGCTGCATCAATTATATCATTTAGATTTATATTCACTTCATAATTTTCTTTTTGTTTTAATTCATCCATTATTTTTACTTTAATAGATGCAGCATCAGGAAAAGTAACTTTAGAAGAAATAACTTTTCCTTTTCTTTCATTTACACTAATTCCTTTTTTGGCAAGAGTTGTATCAAATCCATCATCAAACAAAAAAATAAATTCTGGTTTAACTTTTTCTTCGGTTATTAGCGTAGCAACTTTTGTGGAATACAAATTCGGTGCTGAGGTATCCGGTCTATCACTAATTATAAGCTGTGTAAAATCCTTCCCAGTAATATTACCCGCTAAATCTTTTATATTCCGGGCAATAACAAAATTGTTATTTTTTTCAGATAGAATTTCTTTAACTACCAGAACAACATTTTCTTTTTTCCCTTTTCCCTGGAAAGCATAAAGTGGTTTCAAACTAAGATTATTTGAAGAATCTACAATTGAATAATCATTTAAAATAATTAAGCTGTCAATCGGTTCGCTAAATTCAAGAAGAATATGTTTTTGATCAGTCATTGTAGCGCTTATCAAACGCGGTTTTAATGTGTCTTCTTTTATCATATAAAAATTTAGACTATGAAAAACAGAATCCATCTCGGACACTGTCACATCAGAGTAAGGACAACCATAAGCATCATCTCCTACATTATAAATTAAATCTGTAAATTCATCCTGGACAGCAAACACACGATATTTGCCAAATGCCAATCCCAGTAGTTTATACTCTCCATTTGCTCCAGCTTGAGAAATATATTTTGGCTTATGCTTAGTTGGATTTATTGTAGTATCATAAACCGGATAAGCGAATAACATAATCCCCTGCGGTTTTTCACTATAAACTTTTCCTTGAATAATTCCCCTATCAATTTTATTTCCGGTAGAAAAAGATAGTGAGTACGCTTGAGCCATTTTATTCCGGTTATTCAAATCAGTAGCATTTGTACCAACAGTTACTATGTAAGTCATACTATCCTTCAGTTTTCCCGGAAAGTTAACTCTTAAAGATTTTCCGCTCCAGTCATATTCAAGACTTCCATCAATAGCTGGAGAGATAAATATTGCATCCTGAACACTTCGTTTGTCCACATATTCTGAAAATTCAATTTCAAAATAATTATCTGAAAAATTTGTTGTTCCATTTGCAGGAAAGACAGAAATAATTTCTGGTGGGACTGTATCCTGTGGTCCTCCACCCGGAGGTAGCTGGTTTGCACAACTGATTAATAATACAACTAAAAATAAACTGAGAACTAAAGTTATGGTACCAGAAATATGTTTGATTTTTAAGTTCACTAAATTCCACCTATAAACTAAAAGTTTTTACAAGTGAATCTACAGCTTGTTGTTTGAATTGAGAATCTACAAGGCAGGAAATTTTTATTTCTGATGTTGTTACAAGTTTAATCGGAATATTTTCCAGAGCTTTAAAAAAATCTGCTGCAACTCCGCTGCTTGAACGCATTCCAACACCAACAATAGAAATTTTTACACAGCCTGGATAATAATGAAGGTTATATTCATTGTAATTTTTTAACAGATGCAAAAGCGATTCATCAACGTGAACTTTTTTATCATCAATTATTGTAAAAGATATGTTAATCGAATTACCTTCTGTAATTACTGAAATCATATCCACATTCAATCCTTCATGGGCGGCGCTATAAAATATTTTATGAATCAGATTATAATCATTCGGTAAATTGGAAATTGTAACCTGTGTCTGATTATCCATTACGCTTAACCCGGATACAATTGGCTGCTCTATATTTTCTGTCATAACATAACTCCCTTCTTCGTTAGAAAAAGTTGATGCACAATAAATTACTAAACCGAATTTTTTAGCTATTTCCACTGACCTGCTGTGGAGAACCTTTGCTCCAAGACTTGCCATTTCAAGCATTTCATCATAAGTAATGGTTTTTAATTTCTTTGCATTTGGATAAAGGCGTGGATCAACCGTATAAATTCCGTCAACATCGCTGTAAATTTCGCAATTAACATTTAATGCTGCAGCAAGCGCCACCGCCGATGTATCTGATCCTCCCCTGCCCAGTGTTGTAATTTCGCCATCTTCAGTAATTCCCTGGAAACCTGCAACGATTATAACATCATTGTCTCCAAGTTCGGAAAATATTTTTTCAACTTTTATATTCTTTATTCTCGCTTCATTAAAATCATTTGTAGTCATAATTTCTACCTGGAAAGCATTAAGCGATTTTGAATTAACTCCAATTTCCTTTAATGCCATAGAAAGAAGCGAAATGGAAATTTGTTCTCCGGTGGTTAAGAGCATATCTAATTCGCGTGGATCAGGTTTAATGGAAATTTCCTTTGCCATCTTAATCAAATTGTCTGTAGTCTTTCCCATTGCAGAAACAACAACTACAACCTTCTCTTCGTTTTGTACTCTATGGAATATTTTTGAGGCAACATTTTTAATTTTGGTTGTATCAGCTAAACTACTTCCACCATATTTCTGAACAATTAACTTCATATTAAAATGATATCATTAATTTATTTAATAACTTGTTCACCGAACCATTTTCTATATTCTTTAACGGCTTTTAAATGTTCAGTATAATTTCTAGTAAATTTATGCCCGCCTTTGCCATCAGCCACAAAAAATAAATAACTATGTTTTTCCGGATAAAGTGCTGATAAAATTGCAGCTTTCCCGGGATTGTTAATGGGTCCTGGTGGTAAACCAAAATGCACATAAGTATTATACGGATTATTAATCTTCAAATCATTCTTTAGCAATCTGCGCCAGCCAGTATTAAGTGAATATTGAATTGTAGGATCTGCCTGAAGCTTCATTCCCTTTTGTAACCGATTATAGTAAACGCCGGATATCGTTATGTACTCATCAACTTTCTTTGATTCACCTTGAATTATAGAAGCCATAGTTAATATTTGATGAAGATTATATTTAAGTTTTTTTATTTGTTTCTGAAGTGAGTCGGTTGAAATAAATTTATCAAAATTACTTTTTAGTTTTTCAATGATTTCCTTTACCGGTGTTTCTTTGTAGAAATAATAATCACCTGGTAGCAAATAACCCTCAAGCGAGGAAACATTAAATTCCTCCGTCTGAATGAACTTCTTGTCTTTACTCAATTCAATTACCAATACAGAATCGACGTAAACTTTTTCCTTCAGCACTCGTGCAAGAACTTTTAATGAAATACCATCATACAAATGAACATAAACCGGTACTTCGCATAATCCTTCTTTGAACATTTCAACCAAATTTACATAGTTAATTCCGTTAGGTATTTCATATCTGCCTGCTTTTATGCTTTTCTCTGCGCCAAGCAGAAATGCAGCAATCCTCATGTTTCTTTTACCTGGAATAATACCAGCATTATATAATGTATCTATTACCTGGTTTAAGGTAGTGCCGGTCTTTATCTCGAATCTAAAAGATTTTTTGCCTTCAAAATAATTTGGTGAAAAAAAAGTATAAGCCAGCACAGCAAAAACTATAAGGAAGAATGCAATAATAATTATAAACTGCTTCTTAGTTAAAATATTTTTTAATATGATTTTATTCTTTTGCATCGTCAGCTTTTGAAAATAATTTTGGTGATTCTGATTTTTGCGTTGCACGAGATTGATCTAATATTCTTTCGTAAATTCTTTCAAGCGATTCTTCAGTAAGCGGTCCGTTGTTATGTTTATATACTTTTGCCATTACATCCTTTTCTCTTTCCGGAGCATATGTAGGAAGATTTAGAGAAAGCTTTATCCTGCCAATTAAAATTGCAATCTTTGTTCTTCGATTTAGAATGTATACAAGAATGCGATCAATGAAATCCACTTTTTTCCGAAGTTTATTTAGCAGTACTTCCTTTTCAACCACAGTAAGTGAATCGATATTTTGTTTCTCAAAATTCAAATTTTATATCCCATCTTTTAAAAATGAATTGAATGATAATCCTGGAAACGCATTATAATTTAATGAAAATTTCTTTCCTGACTGATGTAATTTCAATCCTCTGTACGCAATCATCGCAGCATTATCCCCACAGAAAACAAAATCTGGAATTATAAGTTTCTTATTATATTTTTCAGCCAGATTTGCGAATGCAATTCTTAAACTTTTATTTGCAGCAACACCACCAACCAAAGAAAGCGCTTTTACTTCAAACTTATTCAAGGCTTTTTCTACATTCTGCATCAAAGCTTTAACAACAGAAGCCTGAAATGATGCTGTCAAATCAGGTAAATCTACAGCCGGAATATTTTTAGGTTCGCCATAAGTTTTTTGAACATAGCGAAGTACAGAAGTTTTTACACCACTGAAAGAAAAATCGAAAGGATTTTTTAATGATGCAATTGGGAAAAATATTTTATCTGGATTTCCATTTTCCGAAATAGTTTGAATTTTAGGTCCACCAGGATAACCTAACCCGATCATCTTTGCAACTTTATCAAATGCCTCTCCGGCAGCATCATCTACTGTTGTTCCAAGTTTTATAATTTCCTCATCACTTTTTACAACTAAAAGAAGCGTATGCCCGCCAGAAACAACAAGAGATAGGTAGGGAAATTCTGGTTTCTCTTCCATCAGAAAACCAGAAAATATATGTCCTTCAATATGATTAACTGGAACGAAAGGTTTGTTTAATGAATATGCAAGTGATTTACCAAATGTTAATCCTACCAACAAAGCCCCAATTAAACCAGGACCAGCAGTAGCGCATATTAAATCAATATCTGTTAACATTAAATTAGCTTTGCTAAGCGCATCTTTTACAAGCGGAATTATAATTTGCAGATGCGCGCGGCTCGATAGTTCAGGCACAACTCCGCCATATTTCGTATGGAAATCCTGGGAAGAAATTAGATTAGCAACCAATCTTTCATCAGATATTATCGAAACCGAAGTTTCGTCACAGGAACTTTCTATTCCTAATACATTCATTAATTTAGATTTGTAAAACTGTAAATAAAAACTTTGTAAAAATAGGCATTATATCAGAAAGTTACATGAAGGAGTTTGGTATGCGAGTTAGAAAAATTCAAATATGAAAGGACTTAAGAAGTTTACCAATCGCAGGAAAAAATATTTCAGGTATTAACAAAAACTTATATTAAGAATATTTTATACACTCAAGTAAATTTTTTATCAGTATCTCATCCAAAACAGATTCAAATAGGAAATCATCTGAACGTAAATAAACTCTTGGTTATATACCAAGCCATGTTAGGATTTTCCTGCAGCCTGCGTATTGAATATTTATACCAATGTTCCCCGAAAGGAACATAGATTCTTATTTTATGTCCATCTGAATTAATTTTATCCCGCAAA
Source organism: Ignavibacteriales bacterium (assembly GCA_026390815.1). Lineage (NCBI taxonomy): Bacteria > Pseudomonadati > Ignavibacteriota > Ignavibacteria > Ignavibacteriales > Ignavibacteriales bacterium. The sequence goes on from JAPLFH010000012.1 coordinate 97,695, forward strand.
CTCTCTTTCACTCCGTACAGCATTTGAAACTCATATTTCTCTTTTGGAATATTCATTTCTTTAATTAATTGGTAGGCATTCTCTATTAAATAATCATCGTGTGTCGCTATTCCAACATAGTTTCCATCTTCAAACATTTTCTTTAGCACTTTCATATAATTATTGCGTATTTCTTGTTTGTCTTTGTATGCAATACTTTCCGGTTCAATATAAATTCCTTTGCAAAGACGGTAATTTGTCCCTTCTTTATTCAGCTTTGAAACATCCGTGTAAGTTCTTTTTAAATATGCCTGAACAACAACACCAACATTATCAAATTTTTGTTTTAGGAATCTATGCAATTCAAAAGTTAGATCGGTAACCGGAGAGTCTTCCATATCGATACGAACAAAATTTTTATATTCTTTAGCTTTTTCAACAATTTCAGTTATTTGCTTAAAGCCAAAATCTTTATCAAGAACAATTCCCATTTGTGTGGGTTTGATAGAAAGGTTAGCCATCAGATTATTTTTATCGATGGCGTCTAACACTTCAAAGCATTCTTTCTTTGCATCGATTGCTTCATTTTTATTATTGATAGCTTCACCAAGAACATCAATTGTGGCATAAATTCCCCTGGTATTCAATTCCTTAACAACTTCAACAGCATCCTGAAGCTTGGTGCCAGCAATGTACTTTAACGCAAATATTTTAACAATTGGTTTTGGAAGAATCTTTACAAACTTTACGATGAGATAGTTTAGAAATGACACAGCAGAACTCCGTATAATGTTTTTGTAAAATTTACGTTCCAAAAATAGTCTATGCTACCAAATTAAGCAAACACTTATCCTAATTGGTTATTGGAGTTCTAAAATTAATTCTTACAAAGAAATTTATAAAAGCACTGTAATCAAATTCTGTTAACTGTCATTTTTTGATGCTTTCTAAAATTACCTGGTTTTTGCAATTTCCTGTTTCTTCAAATTCTTTAATGTTAAGTGAAGTTGTTTCAGCAATATTTTGCAATGCTTCTTTTGTAAAAAATGCCTGATGCCCTGTAATTATTACATTCGGAAAAGTTATAAGTCTTGCAAAAACATCATCCTGAAGAACCTTGTTGGAAAGATCTTCGAAGAAAAGATCCCCTTCTTCTTCGTAAACATCCAGCCCAAGATAACCAATCTTTCCAGACTTTAATGCACGGATTACATTTATAGTGTCAATTAAAGCTCCCCGACTTGTATTAATCAATACAACACCCTTTTTCATTTTTTCAATAGCTTTGGAATCAATTAAGTGATATGTATCCGGTGTTAGCGGGCAATGCAAAGTTATAATATCAGATTCAGAAAATATTTTATCCAGCTCAACATATTTAACTCCAATTTTTTCACAGACAGGATTAACGACATGGTCATGTGCAATTACAGTACAACCAAATCCAGTCATAATTTTGGATACTTCTGCACCAATTTTGCCAGTGCCAATAATACCAACGGTTCTACCAAATAAATCAAAACCTAACAAACCATCGAGAGCAAAATTACCTTCTCTAATACGATTATAAGCCCTATGGATTTTTCTATTTAATGCAAGAATTAATGCTAAAGTATGTTCAGCAACAGAATGAGGTGAATAAGCAGGCACTCTTACCACAGTAATTCCTTTTTCTTTTGCAACAATCAGATCAACATTATTAAAGCCTGCGCAGCGTAGAGCAATAAGTTTAATTCCATTATTAGAAAGTATTTCTAAAGTTGATGAATCTAATTGATCATTAACAAATATACAGACAGCAGGAAATTCTGTTGTTAACCCGGCTGTATTATTAGTTAACCTTGGTTCAAAAAAAGTAATCTGATGATGGTAGAGTCTATTTACTTCTTCAAAAATTTTCCTTTCATACGGTTTAGTACTAAAAAAAGCTACTTTCATAAAATCTCCAATTGGTTTTAATTCAAAACAAATAGGTTGATAGTTGAGTTCATCATTTAAACTTTTTTCTTTTTTTTTCGAATTAGAACTCAAAAGAATTATTTAGTTGAAGATTTATTAATGATACTAATTTAGCCCTTAGGAAATCCAAATCGTTCTAGTAAGTTACCAGTTGATAACTGGCAAAATAATTACGATATAATTTTAAAGCATTATTAACAGGAATTGTCGCATGAAAAATAGATTTATAAATTTCTTTCATTTACTACTATTCATTTTAATAATTAACGAAAATAGTTTTCCGCAAAGTTTTTCTTATACAGAAAGTTTTGAAAGTAGTAACCCATTTGTTTTTTGGACAAGCAATGCAACCTACACAATTAATTCTTTTAGTCCATCTATTGATCGGGCTTTTGATGGAAACCAATCACTTAAAATGGATATTACAATTAATGGAAGCGGTACAAAAGACTGCTATTATTACTGGAAGCTTCCGGTAAAAACAAACCTGCACGGTACAATAAATTTCTCAGCACGTTTGTGGATGGATGCAGATGCCGCAACTTATGTTAAGCTGGGTTATTATTATGACTTTCCTCCAACCGGATTGGAACGCCTGCCAACAGCACCTACCGTTACGCAATTCAATACCTGGTTTACACAATCAACTGTGCTTTCAAATGATGTAGCCTATCATGCGGATTATTTTGCAAACACTAAAATCTATAATTCAACTAAAGATGATTTTGGTAGAGAATTACAATTTGTTGCGTTAACAATAAAAGCAAAAGGTTCTCACAGAATTATTTTTTACATCGATAAAGTAGAAATTACAGGAACAAATTTATCGCAAACGGATTTCGTTAATCAATATACAACTGCCTGGAATAAATATAAATCAGAAGTAGATGCAATAGTTATCGGCAAGCATAGCGAATTTAACAATCTTCAACCTGTGCCTGATACAAGCGGACGTATTGTAACTCCTCAGGGACTAATTTATTTCAACAATTTGAAGAGCGCAAAAATTAATATGACTAATCTTTTAACAACAATGGATAATTCGGAATATTTTGCACCATCAATTATGGATTCGATGAATACATTGTTAGGATTATATCCTTCCTGGGTAAATCTACTTATAAATGAAATTTCTAATCCTGGTTCTAAGCTTGATATTTTTTCATTCCCGGCAACAGCATTTAACCGATTAGATGAAACTAATCAACCTGGCGGTTTAACAAGTTTTGAAAAGTTAAATGTTCGGGCTTGTTCTGGTGAGTATGAGCCTCTATCAATTTTATTACAAGCAAAATCAAACATCAATAATATAAATGTGCGATGGACAGATTTTTCTGGTTCTTCTGGAACAATTCCATCTACTGCATTGGATGTATCAATTGCAAAAGTATGGTACCAGGCTGGTTTGGATGAGTACAGGACAACAAGCAAAATTCCTATGCAGGAGTTATTGGTTAAGAATGATAGTTTGATAAAAATGGACCTTATAAATAAATTGAATTACCTTCTTGTAACAAATTCAAATGGTTCTAAATCTTATATTGATATAACCACATCAAGCGCAACTTTTCCAACTGGAATTACCATTTCAGATAGTCCAACACTTCTTCCATTTAAAATAATGAATGGAAGAAATAAGCAACTTTGGCTTTCATTTCACATCCCGACTGGAACACCAGCGGGAATTTACATTGCGCAATTTACTGTGTTGGAGAATCAAAATATTGTTAGAACATTTCCAGTTGAAATAGAAGTCCTTCCATTCAATTTGGATCCTTCAAGATTAACTTATGGCGTCTATTATCATGGTTATTTAGATAATTTTACAGACCGACCATTTTATTATTCAAATAAAAAAGAAGCACAACTTAGATTAGAACTGGCAGATATTAAAGAACATGGAATTCTTTATCCAACATGTTACCAATCATTAAATAATCTTGCGGGCGATTTACAAATTAGAAATGCAATTGGATTACCTAATGACAGGTTGTACACAGTTACATTTTCTGCCGGTAATCCACAAACACAGCCGGAACTTGATGCATTAAAATCCCAGGTTGCGCAATGGAAAACAAAAATGTCCAGCAATGGATATTCCAATTTATATGTATATGGAATTGATGAAGCTACTGGCAGTACTTTAACAAGCCAAAGACCTGCATGGCAAGCGGTACACGATGCGGGGGCAAGTATTTTTGTTGCCAGTTATGTTGGAACTGCTGATATTATGGGAGATTTGCTCGATGTAGGAAACATACTTGGGGGTTTAAACTCAACTGAAGCAACCAAATATCATTCTTTTGGGCATAAAATATTTTCTTATTCTAATCCTCAAGTTGGATATGAAAACCCGGATGTTTATCGCCGCAATTATGGAATTGCATTATTACAAGCTGGTTATGATGGGGCTATGAATTACGCTTATCAGAAAAATTATGGTTCGTTTTGGAATGACTGGGATGGAGCAACTTACCGAGAACAATGTTTTACTTATCCCGTTTCAAATGGAATAATTTCAACCATCCAATGGGAAGGATTTAGAGAAGGGATTGATGATGTAAGATATCTTTCTACACTTCTAAATAAAATAGATCAGCTTAAAGCTTCTGGCATTAATACTGCATCATTAGATCAATTTATTAATGCAATAAATACTTATGGAGATTTGGATTTACTGCGCTCGCAAATTATTAGCAAAATTATAGAATCCCAAAACATAATACCAGAACCTGATAGAACACTTCCGCAGATAGTTGAAGCAACTATCGTTAATCCAACCTGTTTAAAAGTAGATTTTGATGAAGCCTTGGATGCAACAACAGCTCAAAATAAATCCAATTTCACAATAGCATCTGGCATTACTGTTAACAGTGTTGTACTTAATGCTGATAACAAATCGGTTACCATCGCCACATCAACACATCATCCATATAGTTTATATACAATAACTGCAAACAATATACTTGATGTTACAGGAAATTTAATTAATCCAAACTTTAACAAACATTCATATTCATTTGGATCTTTTGTTAAAGTAAAAGCAAAAATATTTTTACAAGGTGCATATTCAAATAATTCAATGAATACAAATCTATTAGTATCCGGCGTAATTCCGCTTCAACAACCATATAATCTTCCACCTTGGAATTATCCTGGTAAAGAAACAGTTTCAAAAATTCCATCGGGAACCGTAGATTGGTTATTGTTTGAACTTAGAACTGGAACGGGTGTTAATTCAATTGTAAGCCGCCGCGCTGCGTTTCTTAAATCTGATGGAAGAATATTTGATATTGATGATTCTGAAGGTGTTAAATTCGATAGTCTTATTCATGGTAACTATTACTTAGTTGTAAGACATAGAAATCATCTTGGTATTATGAGTGCAAGTTTCATATTTCTTTCAGATACTTCTTCACAATATGATTTCACATCGGCAGCATCTAAAACTTATGGTGACGATCCAATTGCCTTTTTAGGTAGTGGAATTTATGGTATGTACGCGGGTGATGGGGCTGCAAATGGAACTGTAAATGTTTTAGACTATTGCAGTGTTGCAAATAGTATTTTTCAAACTGGTTATAAACAAGGGGATATGGATTTAAACCAAGTAATAAATGTTTTGGATTATGGAAAGACTTACAAATCCCTCTTTAAAACCAGTAAAGTACCCTCTGATTAATGCTAACATTACTATGGTAAATCCTAAATAAATTAAATAGAAATATTTTTATGAATTTACTAAGACTGCTCAACTATTTGTTGAACAGTCTTAATTATTACTCGAATAATAAAATATAGTTGAATATTCAGCTCTCATTTTTCTAACTTCGGATAAATAACTACATGCAATTCTTACTTACAATAAATTTTTTATTTGAAAAGATGCTGATATTAGATTGTTTTTGATGGCATAATTCTTTCTATATAATTTCCGAGGAAGTGCTTAAATAATAGATTTAAAAGGTTAATCACGGATGGGTCGCCATGAGTACTTTAACAAAGTCGTATGCACATTTTGGCTTTATAAATAAATTCTTTTTTTGGATCTTGCTCTTATCTGTTATAACAATCCAAACAAGTTTTCCCCAGGGACATCTTAGTATTTCAAATAGTTTAGAAATTGATGATAAAACTTTTGAATTCGAAATTCATATTCAAAGTACAGGAGCTAGTTTTGAATTAACTTCTTATCAATGTGTAGTGGGTTTTAATCAAGAAATACTAAATGGAGGTACATTGACATTTAGTTATATAGCAGCCTCCTCTCAACTTAGCAATCAGCCGTTAAATCAAGCAGTTGAAAATGATAATGGAAGTGAACGGTTATGTATGGCTTCATGGCCTGGCAGCGATATTATTTCGAGCACTTATACAAGACTTGGAAGATTCAGAATTCAAAATTCAGTCCCATTTGGCCATTATACCACAGGTTTTCTTTGGGATACAGTCGGAACACAACGTACAATGTTAACTGGAAGCGGTTTTATAGATATTACGCAGCAATTCACTTTCTTCGGTTTGGATACACCAATGCCAGTTGAGTTAACTTTGTTTAATGCTAACTTTGAAAATGATTTTGTAAAATTAAATTGGGAAACAGCAACTGAAATGAACGTTTGGGGATTTGAAATTCAACGTAAGATATTCTCATCCTCCAATAATGAAGAATGGAATAAGATTGGATTTGTAAACGGTGCTGGTACCTCTAATTCGTATAAAAAATATAATTTCCAGGATGTTAATTGCGGAAAGACTGGTAAATATTTTTATCGATTAAAAATGATTGATATTGATGGCGCTTATTCAAACTCTGATGAAGTAGAAATTATGGTTGAGAAACCATTGAACTATTCACTTCTTCAAAACTATCCTAATCCTTTCAATCCTTCAACTAAAATTTCATATTCATTAAAAAATCAGAGCAATGTAAAGTTAACGATTTACAATTCGATAGGCGAACTGGTTGAAACGCTGGTTAATAATAACCAACTGGCTGGTAGTTATGAGACCGTTTGGAATGCTATGAATTTATCTTCTGGTATTTATTTTTATAGGATAGGAGTAAGCTCAACTGAAGGAAAAGAGAATTTTACTGCTGTAAACAAAATGCAACTTGTAAAATAAAATTGAATTAAAATGCTGAATGTTTGATCCTGTATTTTAAAATTAGTTACAGACTCAAACCATTCAGCATTTTTATATTTAAATACTTCCTGATTATCAGTTACCAAAATTTTCGCTATTCAATCGAAAGAATCTTATCAATTATTTGTTGTCTAAGCATATCCAAATCTACTGAAGTATCTATTGAATTGATCCACTGCTCCAAACTGGAAACATCTTTCCCTTTTGCTTTTAATCTATCTATCTTGTTAAGCAAGGTAGAAAGATATCGTACATCGTTAACTCCTTCTCTAAATCCTTCCCACTGAATTGTAGAAATTATTCCATCTGCCGTAGGATAAGTGAAATTTTCATCTCTATATTTTTTACTATCCCAATCATTCCAGGTACTACCATAATTCTTCTGATATGCATAATCCATAGCCCCATCATAACCAGCTTTCCATAATGCTATTCCATAATTCCTTCTATAAATCTCAGGATTCTCTTCCCCTGCCTGTGGATTGGAATAAGAAAATATTTTATTTTTTTTGGAATGATAAAATATTGCCTGTTCTTTGTCCAATTCCCCTTGAATGATACCAACGTCAAGCAGGTCACCCATTGCTGCATAAGTTTCTCTGTAACCAGCAACAAATATTTTAGCTCCAATATCTCTCACAGCTTTCCAGGCAGGTCGTTGACTGGTAAGCTGATCACCTCTCGCTTCATCTATTCCATAAACATAAAGTTCTTTATAACCAAATTGGGTAATCTTATTCTGCCAGGCTTTTACATTTTCTTTAAGATTATTAATTTCACTTTCAGATTGCGGGTTACCGGTTGTAATTCCCAAAGTAAAAATCTTATCGTTTTGTAAACCAACTTCTTTTCTAATCTTCAAATCATTATCTAAATTTTGTAAGACCTGGTAAGTGGTTGGATAAAGAACCCCATGCTCTTTCAAATCCTTCATTTCGATTCTATATTGCTTTTCAGTTTTATTAGTGTAATGCATGGTTCGTTTTGTAAAATTATCCACATAACCATGGTAATAAATGCCGTAAGTTATTCGAGATTCATCAAGCTTAAAAGGAAGAACTTCAATTTCAATCGGGAAAGATTTAAGTGTTTCATTATCATCCGAAATTGTAACCTGACTAATATACTTTCCGGAGGCAACATTAGACGGAATGTGAATTGTTAACCAAATCTGTTTATTAAAATTTGCTTCAATAGAAAAAGGTAACAAGGATTGGCTATCCTCAATAATGCCATTTTCCGGAAAAATTGCTGTTGGAGTGGTAACGTCAACGTAAGATTCAGATCCATTTGGAAATTTTACAAGAATAAAATTCATTTCCTTTTCATAATCTACTTTTATCAGGTTATCGTTTTTTATAAGTAGTTCTTGAGTTAAAATTTTTTGTGTGTTATCACTGGTTCTATATCCCGCTTGGTACCATACTTTTGCAATTGAAACATCCAGAGCTGTGTTTGGGATTTTCCCGGAATTGCCAATAAAATCGGTCCACATTATTTTAATATTTTTTAGTTTTTCATTTGCTTGAATAAGAAAAGAAAGTGGTAAATATTCCCCAGGTGAACTTCTAGCTGTTAACTTTTCAAGAGGTTTAATATCATCTGGTAAATTCTTGCCAGTAAGTCGATTATATTTTGTTGGTGGAATAACATAAAAATCTGCTTTTGAATCAGGATTCTTTTTTACAATTTTTGGAAACTCAATGTTAGATGAAAATAGAAATCCTATAATAATAAATAAGAAAATAATTGTAAGATATTTCATAATCACTTTAAGATTCATAAAAAGATTCTTGGATATAAAGTAAGAACTCTAATAAGTAGATTTTTGCAATTCTCTTAATTTTCAAATGATGAACAGCGTGATAATTGCAACAAATGGAAGAGCAAATGAGCTATAAAAAAGCAGGTTGGTCACTTCAGCTTTAATAGAAATAATTATCTTATACCAAAGGTAAAAAATAAATGCCTCAAGCAAACTAATACTAAAAAATTCATCAAAATGAAATTTAATAAAGCTATTTACAAGCATTACTAATAAAATAAAAACTATAACTGTTAAGTCAATTCCATTTAACACAACTTTTTTTACTGGTGAAAGCTTATCGCTTGCAACTAAAAATAAAACAACAATTGCCGTTAAAATGTAATAACTAATTTCCGTTATTTCTCTTAGATCAAAACTGGCAGAAGAATAATTGAAGATGGAGGTAGAACTTAGATTAGTGATTGTAAAAAATGCTGCTAAATTAATAAATGTATAAATGTTACTAACGTCTTTGGATTTTTTTTGATGACCAAAAGCCAATAAAAACATTATTACTCCAATTGCAGAGAATATCATCAAAATGTTATTAGTAATTTTAGTATTTTGTGGTATTGAGGAAATTAAAATAATCCCAATTAAAATAGTTGATATTAGTATCAAACTTTTTTCCAATGATACTACAATCTTTACAGGTAATTTTCTAAATACTGCCAATGCTTTTTCTATACGGACAAGACTTTTTGCAAATTTAATTATTGGGTCTATCGCAACAAGTATTCCGACAAAAACAAAGAATAATATTGAAGGAATAAAATGAGATACTTTAATGTAATAAAGTGAAATTATTATAAAGATTAATGTAAAACCCTCAATTAAAAAAACAGTGAATTTATGGGATATATCATTGGAAGTGATCAAATGATGAATATGGGTTTTATCCGGTAAAAATGGATTTTGCTTCCGGAAAATTCTAAATGACATTACCTTAAGAGTATCCATTAATGGTATTGCTAATAACATCGTTGGAAAAGTTAAATCCAAAACTTTGTTATTTAAATTAATTGATGTAATAATGGAGGTAAGTACCAGGAAGAAACCTAAAGATAATGATCCAGTATCTCCTAGAAATATTTTTGCCGGGTAAGCATTGTATTTGAGGAATCCTAAAATGCTTCCCATTAAACTTGTGGTTAATATTAGAAGAAATGTGTCGTTAGAAATAATTGCCAGTGCCAATATTATTGAAAATACTAACAAAGAAAATCCACTAACTAATCCATCCATTCCATCTAATAAATTTACCGCGTTTATTCCTCCAAGTATGAAAAGTCCTAAAACTATAAAACTAAAAGGTGATGGAATTGTTACATCAAACAAATGAATTTCTGTAAACCGAGGCGCTAAATAAAAAATCATCAGCATTGTAGCAAAAAGCTGCATTATAAACTTTGCTGAATAATCTAGACCAAGTATATCGTCAAATATTCCAACAAGCAAAATAATATTAGCAGCAATTATTATTAAACGAATCGAATTGAGATTTTCAGAAAATGTTAGGATCATTACAGAAGCAACTAAGAATATTAATAGCCCACCCATCCGCGGAACAATGGCAGTGTGAATTCTTCTATTACCTGGAAGATCTACAACCTTGGATTTTTGCAAATAAGCAATAAAATACGGTGTAAAAAAAATCGTAAAAATTAAACTGGTAAAAAATATTAATAAAAAATTCATTTTCTCAAGATTTCCATTTTTGGATGCCTATCGTTCTTGTATATAAGTTAAAACATAGCTGGTGAATGTCAACTTTACTGAAATATAATGTGTTAATTATCACCATTATTAATATTAATTTAATATTGCTCTATCTGAATATTCGGTTGATTTTTGAACGAAAAGAATTTTCTTTAAAGTTACTTTTACTCCGGGTTTTAATTTTAAAATATCCAGGATAGATGAAGCCATTTCATCCATAATCTTTCCTCTGCTAAACTTATCTATAAAACTTGTTCTTGTAGTGCCATTTGCTTTATACATATTTAATTTTTCAAGAAATTCAAAATGATTTCCTGGACAAAACAATATTGCGTCTGGTAAATTCTCTTTTATAAATTCTCCTGCATAACCACCAACACCAGCAATAATACCTTTATTGGTGGCAGCATATTCAAATATTTTTGATGGTAATACCTTTTTAAAAGCTTCATAATCATTTAAATGAAGGAATAGAAAATCACTGTCTGAATAATATTGTTTTAACTTTTCCCTGCTAACTGGTTGAAGAATTTCTACATTAATTATCTTCATTTCCGCAAGTTTGTTTAACAAAACTTTTTTAGCACCGCCATCCCCAATAATTTTGAAGAGATATTTTCCTTCAAGTTTCTTTGCTGCTTCGGGAATAATTTTATCCAGACCTTGCCCTTCTCCAATATTACCTGCGTAAGTGATTATTTTAATCTTACCATTCTGTCCATTTCCGTTAGTTGAAATTGGTTTTGACATATTCAAAAATTCATCATCAATACCATTTGTAAAAAATGATTTTGGTCCTCTGTAAATTCGATCAAAATAATTTTCAAATCCTCTTGAAACAAAATTAATGTGAGTAGCTGAATTAACTGTATATTTTTCAACCATTCTTAATAATGGAATAATAACTGCTTTAACATATTTATTTTTCAAAACTTCGTTCAGCGTATCAACAAAAATGTCTCTGATGTCCAGGTACAAAGGAATCTTTTTTTTATTTGCAATCCTTGCTGCCAGAAATGCCGTAAATAATTTTGATGAAGAAGCATAAATTAAATCGTAATCTTTATTCTTTGTGAATTTTAATACACTTTGGTAATAATCTCTAAAAGAAAATATCTGATCTGCGAATCCATTTTTATGCTCACTCAATTTTATTCTATGTATATGAACGTTACCATCAACTTCAATTGATTCAGCTTGTGTTTTATATGAATGATATCTATTAGGAATTGTAGTTAGCACATCAATTCTATCAGTGGGTTGTATTTTTTTCTTCAACATATCCACTAAGGCTGTATTTCTAAAGGAACCAGCCGATAGATCCGGTTTATAAAAAAATGTTAGATATAAGATATTCATGATTGACTGCGCCCCTTTTTCCAAGTTTGCGATTTTTTTAAGCTGAAATTATTTCGGACTCTTTACTAATATCAGAGCCTTGACCTATTGGTTCATTTACCAATTCAATTGAAAATTCACCTTCACAAGGTGCGATTCCATACTCCAGTACTATTTGTTTAGTATCTATCTCAACACCAAAATCAGGGAACCATTTGGCGGGTATTATACTTATTGAAGAAGTGCAATATAAAATGATTGATTCATCATTTCGTGAAATGATTATTTTTTTAGCTTGAATCTCGGCTCTGCATTCAGGATGTAATAAAAGTCTGGCACAAACTGTTTGTCCATTGCCACCAATTACAATATCATTTATTTTTAAAATGGATTCATTTACTAAAAATTCCCGCTTATGAATAGGATTGCCGGTAAATTTTTTATACCCGTTATGTTCGGCAGATAAATTTAGGAATGAATCATTAATAATTATTTTTTCAGTTTTTACGTCTGCTCTTTTCGCTAACCTGAATGAATCATAAAATTCACACTGATCTTCATCATCAATAGTTAAAGTATTGTGCGCCTTTGTTGAACGGGAATAATTCCTTTTATCGCCGGCATTATATTCAAATACGCCAGGATCTATAAAAAATCTTTTATCTTTTATACTTAGCTCAAATGAAAATATGTCCCCATGACTATGAGCTGGCAAAAAATCTGCCCCAACTCTACCTGCATCTATTACCAAATGAAATTGTGAATTGCTCAATCCATAATAACCACCTTCGTTATATTCAAATGAATTTTGTTTTACAATTTTTTCCTTAATAATTTTTTCAAAGGCATTTAAGCATTCATCTGGCAAATAGCTCATATTCAGCGATCCGTCATTGAATATACTTGTGTAGCCATCTGGATGCGTTAAATCAGCAATTACCTGAGCCATTTTGATTAATTTTTCTTTTAAGCGGCTTTTAATATTTTCAGTTGAAAGGATTGAATAACTCTCCAACAAATCAACAAAAACCTGACAATGGTAAGAAGGCGATAATTCAAAGTGGACGCCATCGATTAAAATTTGTTTTTCAATTTGATCAGCTAAAAGAGATTCACCTTTAAATTTCCAACGATTAGCAATCTGTCCATCAAAAAAACTCCCAGCCAAGATTAGTGCTTTTACATTTTTAATAAGATGATTACCACCGATATCTTTTTCTAAATTCTTTTCTAAAAAGAGGACTTGAACAAAAAGCGATTGAAGCAAATTCTGTTTGAATATTTCTGAAAGAAAATCTTTTCTAACTTCAAATTGCTGCATCCAAACAACAGTTCTTAAAGAAATCACATAAGAATTCCATCCTGCCCAATCAAAATTCTTTTCATATGGAGGATTTTGCTTTATCCAATCATTTACAATTAATTCAAAATCATTGTTACTTACCTCTTCTAAATATTCCATATAATGCAGATTCATCAACCATAAACGTTTTGATTGATCTTCTATATTTAATTTCCAATCAAACGGGGCTCTAAAATTATTTGATTCATTCAGGAAAGAAATAATAAATCCATCTTTTGCTCTGGCAATTTTGTTTTTGCGTAAAGGCATCAAGTGTTTTGGAAGATTTACTTTCAATCTAATATTATTGTGAATGAAGCCACTCCAATATTTATACAAGAAATTTAGAACTACATTCCGAATAAATCTTTTCGAGATAAAGAATAACCGGTAATAAAGCTGGCTTGGCTTCGTATATTTTATTGAATAGAAAATCTTAAATAATTTTTTCATATAAATAGTTGAAATAACAGATAATTTAACGAGGAATATTTGTTGAAAGGTTATGTAGATAACTGCGTTTTATATAAAGCCATTTGAGTTAGTTCAATCAGATCATTTTCTCTTTTATACGAATTTGGATTTTTCAATTCTTCATCAATACATAATTTCATCTTGGAAATCACTTTATCCCAGGTATATCTATGTGTGTATAATTCATATCCCATTTTACCAAATGATTCACATTTTTCTGGCGATGCCAATAAATTTAGTAAAGCTTCGGTTAATTGATCAACATTGTTTGGTTCAACCAAATAACCACTAATTCCATGATTAACAAAATCTGGTATTGCATTTACTTTTGCTGCAACAATAGGAAGTTTAAACATCATAGCTTCTAAAAAAACTAAGCCAAAAGGTTCAACTGTTGATGGCAAACAAAATATAGATGCCACAGAAAATAACTCACCAACTTCCTGTAAGGATAGTTTACCAAACTGTGTAACATTTGGAGTATGTATTTTTGGTGCTGTCCAACTTACAATTTTTAATTGAGCATCAGGATATTTTTTAATTACTTTCTCAAACGCTTTAACCAGGGTTGGACCACCTTTTCTATCCCAATGGCTGCCAACAAAAAGAATGGTTTTGGAATTATAATTTCTCTGTCTGTTCACTACATTGCTTTCAGGAAAATTGCTTCCGGCATATACAATCTCAATTTTTCCTTTTTTAATTCCATATTGATTAATCAATGAGTTGTACACATTAGAACTCATTACAAAAATTCTTGCCGCATTGGAATACATCATTTTTTCTAATTTCAACCATTTTTTTGATGGAAGTATATGATTAGTAGAAAATGTGTTGTTTAAATTTTCCAGCATTGTGTTATCAGTAAAGATGAAATTTGGGATTCCTTTTATGCTGGCATCAAAAAGCGATTGGGTTTGAAATGTAAAAATATATTGATCCTTTATTAGAATTCTATAAACCAATTTTTTTGCATGATTAAAGAAGAAGGAATTAGCTGCCAGACAATTTCTTATGTGAATTTTACTGGTAATTAAAGGATAAAAATATTCCATAACTGTAAAGATGTAATTAAGTACTTTAATTACTTTGTTAGAATTAAATTCTTTGTACACATCAATTATTTTCAGCTCAAACTCAGGATATACTTTTAAAATATTTTTTCTAACTGCTTCATTTATATTGGAAAATGAATTCAGCTGAATCAATGCGATTTTTTGTTTCATAAACCCCTCACGGTTTTAGCTGATTTATTACTTAAGTTCATTGCTATGTTCAATAAAGTGGTTTTATTATTAACCATTTTCATCTTAGTATTGTTGAATAGTTAACTTTCTTAAATGAAAATTTTCTAATTAACATAATTGTATAGTAAAGTCCTTTCACCTTTATCAAAATCAGTTTCATTAATGATTAATTTTACTTTACCATTTAGTGTAGTTCTAAGTTTATCAGTATAAATGATTTCGAATCTGAAATCATCTCCGAGCAATTCGATTATTTTCTCTTTCAATTCTTTTTCATCTTTATTGGAATAGTTTTTTGTCTTGATGATATAAAATTCTGCATGACCTGGGGTGTGTTGAACAATTTGGGCTTTATAAATATTAAATGAATTTGAAAATAACATTCCGATCCTGATTATTTTTCTCCCGTCTTCTTTTAAAAGATATTCAGTTTCTCTTCCAATTATTTCTTTAACAACTCTGGATTTTCTTCCGCATTTACACATTGAATGATTATTTTCTAAAATTACTCTGTCTCCAGTATCATATCTTATTAGCGGTAAAGCTTTGTTGTGGTATTGAGTACCAATCAATTTATATTGAGTTAATACTTCATCATCTTTAATAAATTCAACAAAAGAATAAGTTTCATCAATGTGCAAACTTCCATACTCGCATTCAAAAATATTTACTACTCCTTCAGTTAAGCCATATAGTTGCCGAACTTTACAATTGAATACTTCCTCAACAATATTTTTTTGATAACCTAACAACATTTCCGAACTTGTTGTAATACATTTAATATTTAATGATTTTGCTTTGTCAACAAGATCATGATCTTTTATTAAGTGAGACAAAGAAGCTAAAATTGAAGGATAGCCATGGATCCATTTAATTTGATTCTTTCTTATTTGATCCAGATAAATATTAACAGTATCCTCGTTTAAATGTACAAGAGTTAGGTAAAGTCGTTTTGAAAAATATTCCTTAATCCAATATGGGGGTTTCGATTGATCTCTATTCAATATTGGCTTTGCAACAATATATGCACACCATGTATCCATATCCAATCCGTGGATCATCCTGAATTTCCAATAAACTGCCCACTGATTGAAAATAAAATTTCTGGATACCGGATATTTAAGCGCAGAACCTGTAGTGCCGCCAGTTGACAAAAATGTACTTATATGTTTTTTATTTACAAGTTTATCAAAGTTTTCTTTAACAATTTCTTTATTAATAAATGGAGTTGCGAAGAAATCACTTTTATTTTTAATTGAATAAAAATTTGACTCTTTAGTTATGTCAATTATTTTATTTATATCAAGAGATATATTTTCTGTTTTATCTATTTTTAAATACTCATCTAATATTTCAAAAAATTTTGGCGAATACCTCTTCTTTTTTAAATAATACCCGTGTGCATTTACAGCTATAAATTTTAATAAATATGGTAATCTGAAATAAGTCTTTATCATTAAAATTTGCTCCAATCTGCAAAGAATTCTAAAGAATAAATCTTTAATAATGTTTTTTTTAATTGCGGGGTTCGCTGGTATAACCTGCTATATATAATTGAATGATTTTTAATTTTCATGAATGATTAACTTAGATTTTCCATTACCTGACGTTTTTAAACTGTCAGTATAAATAAATTGAGGTTTGAAATTTTTACCCAAATAATGTTCAATATTACGCAGCAATATTTTTTCATCAGTTTCATTGTATTCTGGTCCCTTTACAATATGAAATTCTGCCTCCCCTTCTTTCTTTTGAACGATTTGAGCTTTATAAATGTTGTGAGTTCCCTTAAAAATGATCGTACCGATTGACACTCTTTTAGAGTTATCACTAAGAATTAAATAATCTTGTTCTCTTCCTAAAATTGCTTTTACAACTCTGGATTTTCTACCACAATCACATTCATAATTCTTCTCTGGTAGTAATGCATAATCGCCCGTATTGTAACGGAATAATGGAAATGCCTTATTATGATATTGAGTTCCAATAATTTTGTATAACTCAGAGTTTTCTTTTTCTTGTAAGAATTCTACATAAGAAAAGCTTTCATCAACATGAAGATTTCCTGATTCACATTCAAAAATATTAACAACTCCTTCAGTAAGCCCGTAAAGCTGTCTTACCTTACAACCAAAAACATTTTCAATATTTACTTTTTGAAAATCAAGGATCATTTCAGAACTTGTTGTAATGCAGGTCAAATTAAGTCCCTTGGCTAAATCGATAAGATTCATTTCAACAACTAGGTTTGCAAATAAATTGAGCACCGATGGATAACCGTGAAGCCAAGTAACTTGGTTTTTTTTAATCTCTTCTAAATAAAGCTTGATCGTATTTTCATTTAAGTGCGGATGAGATAGAAATAATCGTTTAGAAAAATAATCTTTTATCCACAGTGGTGGTTCCGTTTTTTCATTTTTAATAATTGGTTTGGCAACAAGATAGGCACACCAGGTTTTCATGTTTAATCCATGAATCGTTCTAAACTTCCAAAATGTTGCCCATTGATGATAAATGAACTCCTTTGATACTGGATATTTCAAGCCTCTTCCCGTTGTTCCACCAGTAGTTAAAAAAGTATCCGAGAATTTTTTATTATATAATGCCTTGTAATTTTGATTTACATATTCCTTGTTTATAATTGGTAATGAATTAAAATCCTCTTTTGTTTGAATATTATAAAAAGAAGTAGTTTCGGTAACAGCTTTAATCTTTCTCAGATTCAAATTACATCTTTCAGTTTTATCAACTCGCATATATTCTTCCAGAATTTGATAAAATCGTTTGGGATATCTTTTCCTTTTCAAGTATAAACCTTGAAGGTTAATTGCTATGAACTGGAAAGGATATGAGAGTTTGAAATAAATTTTCCTTGCCAAATCCTTTTCGAAGATATTCATCAACTTTTCCGGAGAATTATTAAAATATAAATTAGAGGTATTTGTAGATTGAGATTGGCTATTTTTCATCTGATACTAGTTCAAGTTTGTTTATAAAACTGCTTGTATGAAGATCTGATCTAAAATCTTCAAATTTTTCGTAAGCATTCTCTGAAAACATTTTATAGTTATTATTGTTAAAGTATTGAATAGCATCAACCATTTGTAAAACGTTTTTAGGTTCAACAAGAATTCCTTCAATTCCGTCAGTACAAATTTCTTTAATGGGTTTTAGGGTTGTGGATATTATTGGAATACCAAGTGAGTACGCTTCAATAATAATCCCAGGGTACCCCTCTTCTGCTCTATAACTGGGAAGCAGAAGCACATCATAGTTGTTCAATGTCTGAATAACCTTAGTATGTTCTAATGCACCTTTATAGGTAACATTAAAATTCTTAAAACTTTCATTCGTGTATTCATTCTGCATTATAGGACCATAAATATCAATCGTATAACTCTTATCCAATTTCTGCGAAGCTTCTAAAATCTGATCTATTCCTTTTCCTTTACTAACATGGCTAATGAATACAAATTTTTTATTGTAAGTTCTTGGAAGCGATGGTAAAAATGATCTTTTGCGAACATTTGGAAACCAATATGTATTCTCATTCCATTTTTTAAAATATTCCACAAGATATTTCGTTTCGAAAAATGAATAATCTGCGCTCCTTAAAATCCATTCTATTAATTTCTTTCGAATCGGTGAACTGATTTCATAAAATTGATTAAAATTGCCGGCAAATTTTCTAAGGCTTAAAGTCTTGTGGAATAATTTAGCAAGTATAATGGCGAAAGGAGCTACAAAAATATAACTCGTTGCTGTACCATGCAAAGAAACATGATCAACCTTAGGAATGGTTTTTATCATTTTATAAATGATGTTTAAAAGAGCTTTTTTACGACTTCCATAATTTGCACTGTTCGCATCAATTATTAACATTTCTGTGTTTGTTTCTTTTAATTCGTAAATCAACTGTTCAAAAAGAACGATTACTCCTCCAGTTTTTTCAGGATTTTTTCTTGTTGTTCTTGGACCTATCAGTAGTAATTTTGCCACTATTTCCTTCTGTCTTTTATTTTGATGTTCAAAACTTTGATGTTTATTTATGAAAATGATTATTACGCTTTTGAGCTGGATAATGATAGCAGATTACTTTTCAATTCGAACAAAGAATTATAAAGTCTTAGGTAATTATTTACACAAGACTCAATTTTAAATTCCTGGGCTCTTTTCTGAGCATTTTTTGAATACAGTTTTCTCTCTTCTGGATTTGTAATTAATTTGTAAAGTGTATTGGCAAGTGCTTGAGGATTTTCCTTTTCAACCAATCTTCCACTAAACTTGTCCTCAATTACTTCTCCATTGCTTCCAACATCAGTGGCAACAACCGGAATTCCTGATGAAAACGCTTCTAATAAAGCTATGGATAAACCTTCCCATCTGGATGACATTACCCAGATATCATTCTGGAAAAGTAATTCGGGAACATCATTTCTTGCTCCCCAAAAAATAACATCTTCGTTTAAGCCAAGTTTACTACTTAATTTTTTTAGATCATCTTCTAAAACACCAATCCCTACAAGATTTAATTTTGGAACTAACTTATCCTCAACAAGTAATTTTACTCTTAAAATTGAAAAAGCTTTTAGTAATGTTGCATGATCTTTTTGTACATCAAGCCTGCCGACACAAATAATATTTTTTACTTCGTCATTAATTACTCTTTGTTTTTGCTGGTACTTCCTAATATTTATTCCATTAAAGATCAGTTCAATTCTTTCCTCATCAACTTTCAATACATCTTTTATTAAAACTTTACATTTTTCAGAAATAGCTATATATTTTTTTATAAATGGGCGGGAAAAATATTTTTGCAATAATGGAAAACCAATAACTGTATTATGAATAGTTTGGAGTAATTTTACATTTAAGCCAATAATTGCTGGAGTACAATAAAACGTTGCTAATTCTGTGTGAGAATTTATAACATCGGGTTTTCGTTCTTTGATTAATTGGCGGAGTTTAATTACAACCCAAAATTTATTTTTATGAACTACTTTACCAACATTTACAAAACCAACTCCATTTTCTTCCAATTCTTTCTTGTATTTTTCTTCAAAAATTTTATCACCTGTTGATCCAACTGCCCACACCTCAACATCATAATTATTACCTGTATTTATGGCGATATCCTTTACTAAAACTTCTGCACCACCTGGACTAAAAGATGAAATGATATGAACAATTTTCATTCTACTTCCTTGATATTGTTTGAAACAATTAACTGTGCTTTCCTTTGTAGGTAAATCTGAATATGTACGTTCATCAATAATGCTAATGTTAACCAAAGATATTTATTGTAGTTCAATCCAAGTGTAAAACCCATAAGCATATATGATATAGATGCTAAATAAATCCAAAAGAAATCTGTTGATATAATTCTTTTAAAATGTTTGGTGAATAAATCCAATAGAAAAATTATAAATGAAAAGAAAACCAGAATTCCTGTTTCAGCAAGTGCTTTTAAATAAACATTATGAGGAGCAACAGCATCCTTAGCTAAATATACTTTTGAATATTTGGGAGAATTATCTCCATAATTATTCATACCTACGCCAAGAAAGGGTTTGTCTACAAACATATTCAAACCAGCATTCCAGCTTTTAAAACGAGATTGAGCAGTTTGTGTCTTTTCGGTTCTACCCATAACATTATTTACAGATTTCATTTTTAAAATATTATCCTGAAATGTTAAAAAGATAAACCCGAATAATACTAAAGCAATAACTGCTGTAACTAAGCTTTTGGCAAATGCTAACCGCATATATCTTAAAAGAACAAATACACTAATTACACCAAAAGCCAGAAAGGACGAAAGAGAAGCTGCCTGTAAAATTGCATAAACAAATGCAATCACCGATATAATCAAAAAGAAATAATTCTTGTTCTTTCTGAATAAGAATATTGATAAAGCTATAAATGAAAGAAGTTGTGTTGCAAATTCGTTAGGATCATTTGTTCCACCCGTTTTTCTAAAAGTCCATTGAGATATTGACTTATTGAAAACTAAAATAATAACTGAGAGTAAAATGGCAATCCAGATGAAATATATTACTTTATTAAAATCGCAATTGATATAAACAACAGTTATTACAAACATTGCAATTAGCAAAAGAAAATTATTGAGCAGGTGGATTTTATCATCAGAACCTGGATTAATAATTAGAATGAAAAAATTTAAACTTAGGAATATAAAAAAGGGGATTAATTCTTTTAGTAATACCGGGTTAGTAAAATTTTTGTAAAGCCTTTTTAAATTAAATAAAATGAAAAGTGCAAAAATTGCCCTTAGAGAATTGCTACCAAATGCCTGAGCAAAATAATTATCATTAAACAAACTGAAAATGAAAACAAAATTGATAATGTCATAAAAATAATTATACAGCTTGAAGCTGAGTTGCATAAGCAATCCTTCTAAGAATAATTTTTGAATAAATAATTTCTGTAATCAGGTCAAATGCATTAATTAAAATAAAAGCAACAAGAACATTCCTACACATAAGCAGATGTGTTATACCAATAACTACAGCTAATCGAATTACATTCAGTCCAACCTCAAGCCGGTTATAGTTCATTGTTTTTGACAGAACTGTAAACAAACCGAGATAAAAGACTGAAATTCTTGTAAAGAAAAGTACAAAGGCAAAAAGGACTGCATCAAAAGTTAGGTAGTGCGGTTTAATGATAAACACCAGATATGAAAAAAATAATGAAACTAAAAAGCTTCCAATGAGAAAATACTTGTTAAGCTTTTTCATATTAAGTATGTAAGAATTAATAAAATCCAATCTATCTTTGCTTAATTTGGAAATAAGATAATTTCTAAATGAAGCATAGAAAACAAGTATTACACCAATAAAAGTCATCGAATAACCTACATCTGCCAATGCCACATGGTTTCTACCGGATAAATAAATAATAAAATATCTTCCAGTATAGAGATAAAGAAATCCAGCAAAGTAAGTAAGTAAAGAGTAGCTTAAATATTCTTTAGTTTTTGTAAAAAAGATAGAGAGAGCTTTAGTTTTTAATTCAATTAAAGCTGGAATTGCCTGCACTATTATTTTTGTATTAACAAATAAGAGATGTAAAATTGCGGGTATAAATGGATAAAGCAACGTTTCTAAAAAAAGCTGAGTTATTGTAACAGTCTTAACATGATAAAGATGATAAATGAAAACAATCCGCAAAAATAAGACTATTAGTGAATGAACAACCTGCATTTTATTTTGCCCGGCTGCTAACATCCAGTTTTTAATAAATAGCCAGGACAATTGGGAAATTACAAGTAAATAAAGTACTCTTGAATCGAGTGGCACATCTTCTAAATTAAATAAATTGTTTATCGGTCCGCTAAAAAAGTATCCAACAATTATTAGCAATCCAAATAAAGAGAATTGCAAAATGCTATTTATATATTTAGTCGATCTATCAATTCGGTAATATCTTAAGAAACTAATGGATAATCCGAACTCAAAGATAAAAGCAAGAAGCAGCAATGCTTGATTTCCTGCAGTAAAATATGCCATATAGTTTGTGTTCAAAACATATGGAATAAGTAGACCAACCATATAAGTAGATGCACTATAAATCAGATTTGAAGCAAGATACCAGGATGTTTCTGATAATAATTTTTCTTTTAAATTATGCAGCCTAATGAACTGAAGTACCGATCTGATTTGATCGTTCTTTAAAAATAATTTCAGCATAAAACTTTTTTCTGCAACTGAAATACTATCGTTCATTATGCTTTCACAATTTTTGAAGAAAATATGCCACGGTTTCCAAATGCATTTCGTGTATCCAAAAGCAGTTTGGAATTGTCGTGTACAAACTTATAATCCACAGTTGAATGATCGGTACTTACTAAAACCAAATCATAACTCTTAAGAACATCTTTCGTTAAGTCCACAGAACGCATTTCAAATTTATAATGACGGCTCTTTGGTAAACTTGGAACATAGGGATCATAATAATCTACTACGGCACCCTTCTTTTCTAAAATATCTATCAACTTAAGCGATGGAGACTCGCGCATATCATCAATATCTTTTTTATAAGATGCTCCTAGAATTAAAATCTTTGCACCATTTAATGATTTCTGAAATTTATTCAGCGCTTCTGCCGCTTTTTCAACAACATAATATGGCATTGAAGTATTTATCTCACCAGCCAATTCAATAAATTTTGTATTCACATCATATTCGTGCGCTTTCCAGGTTAGATAGAAAGGATCAATTGGAATGCAGTGCCCACCTAATCCTGGTCCTGGATAAAATGCCTGGAATCCAAAAGGTTTTGTTGAGGCAGCACTTATAACTTCCCAAACATCAATATTCATTTTGTCAAAAACCATCTTCAATTCATTTACTAACGCAATATTTACAGAACGATAGATATTTTCCAGCAGCTTTGTTGCTTCGGCAATGCGTGTTGAACTAACTGGAACAGTTTTTACGATAACATTATTATAAAGTGCAAGCGCGACTTCTAAACATTGGGGGGTAACACCACCAACAACTTTGGGAATTGTTGAAGTGCTAAAATCAGGATTGTTTGGATCTTCCCTTTCAGGCGAGAATGCAAGAAAGAAATCCTTGCCAACTTTAAAAGAAGAAGCGACTGATGTATCATCTGATTCAACAAAATCCTGCACATTGGAATCGTGAAGTTCTTCAACCATCAGGTTTTTAGCTTTTAACTTTTGGCTTTCTTCAAACATAGGGAGTAGAATTTCGTCTGTAGTTCCCGGATAAGTTGTAGATTCTAAAACAACCAATTGACCTTCTCTTAAATATTGAGAAACTGTTTTTGCAGTGTTAATGATAAAACTTAAATCTGGTTCTCTATGTTCGTCTAACGGAGTAGGAACGCAAATAATAATTGCATCTACTTCTGGCAATTTAGAAAAATCTGTTGTTGCATTAAAGTTTCCGCCATTAAAAGCTTTTGCAATTCTATCGTTAGAAATATGTTTAAAATAACTTTTCCCTTCTTCAATGGATGATATCTTTTTATCATCCAAATCAAATCCCAGTACATCAAATCCTTTATTGGCGAATTCCAATCCTAATGGTAAACCAACATACCCAAGTCCAATGATGCCTACTTTTGCAGTCTTATTTTTTATTATTTCCAGCAATTCCATTTTTTCCCTATAAATTATTTTTAAGAAATTAAGTTGAACAATTACTTCTTGACTCTATCGATAATGAAAATAACACTTACAACCAAAGCTACTGGAGTATAAAGGAAATTAAGAATGTCTTTCCAGGTAACTGTGGCACTATAATCAACAACGATTGTATCTTCATTATTTAATATCAAATCTGAATTTAATGTTTTCGAAAGATTTTCCACATCAACTTCCCTTTCAGATTTGGCGCCGTTATCAAGGAGTCTAAAAACTTTAACGTTGTCTAATGTTGCATATTGCTGCGGTCCGCCAGCAATAGAAATAAGTTGAACAAGATTGGTAGAAGCAGGAACTTCATACCTACCAGGATTTTTTACATATCCCCAAATATTAACCTTCTTGGTTAGTTCACCTGTATTATCAACTTTATAAAAACCACTAATCTCCTGTGCAGATATTTTGGTGCCGACAAGAAGAACCAAAACTATTACTAAAACAACGGACTTAAACTGTGCCATTTTTCCCTTCATTTTTACAATCAATAAAATTTATTAGTTAATGATTTGATATTTTTTATAAATCAAGTTTATACAACAAGTTCTTTTTTTCTTCTTCTTTTGAATATTCCCTTTTTCTCAACCTTCTCTTCATAAGCATAATAACCATACATCTTTCCATAGGAGAACGGAGCTTTAGAAGCATCAAAATCGTTTAGAACTACCCCACCTACACTTACATTTACCTGTCCAAGTAATTGGTTGGCGTGTTTTAATTCTTCAACATAAGTTTTACCAGATCTTACAACCATTACAACTTCATCAACATTTTTTGCAAGATGGATTGCATCGGTTACTGCGTTTAGTGGTGGAGCATCATAAATTACAAAATCATAAAACTCATTTTCCTGCTCCATAAAAGTTTTCATTCTTCCGGAAGAAAGAATTAGTGAAGGATTTAACAATCTGCCCCCACAGGTAATTATATCTAATCCTTTTACTACGGTTTGCTGTGTAATTTCGGAAATAGACTTTTGTTCAAGAAGATATTCAGTTAATCCTGGTATCATTGATTTGTTAAAATATTTATGAATCACCGGTCTTCTTAGATCAGTATCCACCAGCAAAACAGTTTTTCCAAGATTTGCCAACGTGATGGAAACATTTAATGCAGTTGCACTTTTTCCTGCACCAGGACCGGGACTTGTAACTAACAATGAATTGAGGTTCTTATCTATGAAGTTATAAGCGATGTTTACGCCAAGCCTTAAATATGATTCGTAAATTTCTGAGTTTGGATTTTTTGCTGTGATTAAATTAGCGCTTGTATTTTGATTTGAACCTTGAGTTAAAAGTTTTGAGCTTCTTCCAGATTCTAATTTTAATTTTGGAATTGTGGATAAAAGTCTAAATCCTAAATGTTCTACATCTCTTGGTGAATATATTTTATTGTATAATAAGTTAATTAAAAAGGCGAATAAGATTCCTAAACTTAAACCAGAAAGCCCACCCAATATCAAATTCATTTTAACATTTGGACTTACAGGTTTAGTAGGTATATCGGCTTTATCCAAAATTGAAACTTTGCCAAATGAGGACTGCTCTGCTAAAACTGCCTCTTCATATTTTTCGCCGATACTTAAATATAGTTTTTCATTAAACAATCTTTCTCTCTGCAGTTTTGCCAACTCTATGCTTTGTTTTGGAATCCCGCCCAGTTTTCCTTCATACTTAAGAAGATTTTGCTGGAGCATTGCTCTACTTTGATCAAGCGAAGCCAATCTTGTTTCCAATCGCTGAATTTCCCCGGATAATTGAGAAATATAGTTTTTGCTGTCTCCGGAATTATTATCGAGAACTGAATAATTGTTTAAGGAATTCTGAATGTAATTATTTGATCGTGTATTTAGCAATGTTTTTAGGGAATCTAATCCCTTTTTCAATTTACTATATTGATCAGCATATTGAGAGGTCATACCTTCAATGCTTGCGTTAACTTTAAGTAAATCCTTTTCGGCTTCTTTTTTTGCAATAACCTGCTGCAATTCAGTAATATACATGTCATCAACATCTACCAATTTTTTGGTCATGTTTGGAGTCATTTTAGATAGTTCAGATTTATATCGAGATAATAAAAGCTGGCTGTTTTTGGATTCTATGTCAGTAGCTTCAAGCTCAGATTCCAATGTAGCAACTTTATTTGTTAATATATTTGTTTGACCATCTAATTCTTTAATACCAGTTGATTGCATATATTTTTGCATAGCGGAATCACTTTTAGCAAGTTTTTCTGTTTTTATCTTATTTTGTTCTTCTAAAAAATTTCTAAGTCCAGTAGCATTTTCACGGCTGCCGAGTAAGTCCTTTTCATTATAAGTTTGAGAGTACAGGTTTGCTAAAAGCGCCGCTTCTTTAGGATCTGGACTTTTTACAGAAACCTTTATTACATTTGTACCCTCTTTGTAGTAGAACGAAACACTTTTATAAAATTCGCCAGCAATTTCACCAACAAACTCAACTGAATTAAGATCAAAGTTTTTTGATGATTCCATTGCTGCCCAAATAATGTTAAGAGTATCCTTTTTACTGTTAGGATCTACATAAATTCTTTTATCAATCTTTTTGGCAACCCGCATTAAAAGATCCCTCGATTCAAGAACCTCTAATTCATTTTGAATTGTTCTATCAATTGTTTCATCAGATTTTAGTAATCCTAATGATTGGTTTGCATCATTATCTTTTACCAGAACTGCAGATGTGGCTTCATACATTTTATCCTGAGTTAAAGTATAGATTACAACTCCACTTACAATTACAAAGAAAGTTATAATTACCGTCCATTTTTTTCTTACAAGAACCTCAAACAAATAAGATAATTTGATAGGTTCTTCGTCAGGAAAATTGAAGTTATTATTTTTCATTTGGTTTCTCATTTTGTGTTTATTTACCTTTTTAAAGCTCCGCCCAGTTAGTTACAAAACTTACATTGCGAAACATATTTTGAACTCAGACCGTATATCTAATTTAAAATCATTTGGTTAATTTGCAAACCGACGTGACATCGCTCACCAAAATAAAGAATGACAATTTGGAAAAAATAAAGCACCCTCTAATTCATTTTTAGAATCAATTTACATTTTAGCAACTAAATCATAAGATTTCATTTGATTTTTAGAAATGAATAATTGCAACATATAAGATCTTTCAAAAATTTTTATTGTTCTCATAATCTCTTAATTGAATTTTAGTCTTGCCTGAACCAAGATGTTAACTACAATTAAAGATACAAATACCAGACACAATGTCAACTTTAGTTAATAGTTTAATGATCAAAATCACCAGGAATAATATATATGGCGTTTTGAGGTTAAAATGATAACAAAACTAACTGAATTTTCAATTTGAGTGATGGGAAAGAATAGGAAGGTTTATTGTTTTAAAGACAAATATGAAGCGACTTTTAGAATTGCTGTTTCTGTACGTAATCGGTTTTGCCCAAGATGATAAATATTTTCTGGATCAATTAATCGAATTTCATTAAGATCCAGCCCACCTTCTGGTCCAAAAATAAAATAGTAATTCAATTCACTGTTCAGGTCCAAACTTGAAATGCTTTTATTCGAATTTTGTTCAAATATTACTACATTATTTCCAAGTTTTATTATTTGTTCAAATGAATCAACAATATTAATTTTTGGTAAATAACTTCTTAATGATTGCTTCATTGCTGAAAGGAGTATTTTTTGCCAACGATCCAATTTATTCCCTTTAATGATGGAATTTCTAGCTGGATAAATTATAAAATTTGTAATTCCTAATTCAACACATTTTTCCAGGGCAAATTCAAATCTATCCTGACTTTTTAATTTGGGAATGCAGAAAAAAATATTCGATAATCTATTTTCAAATGGCAAAATGTTTTTTATTTCGCAACTAACTTTGGATTTTTCAATAATAGTAATTATGCAATTGTAAATCTTGCCTTCACCGTTTGAAACATAAATATCATCTCCAATTGAATGGCGCATAACATTTACAATGTGGTTACACTCTTCACCAAGGATTACAATTTTGTCCCTAAAAATATTCTCATTTGGAGAATAATATAATTCAATGTTAGAAAGAGAACCCGAGTTCAAATATCCACTCTCCTTTTTTATATTCATTTAATGCATACGTTGCACGAAAAATGTTATATGGTAAAAATAAAAATATTAAACCTGCTCCATAGCCGGATAATTCTTTTATTCTTATTCCATCCTGATGGAACTGTGTTGCTCCATTATCCCCAAATAAGTTACCATACACAGCCAACCGATAACTTGTAAGTTCCTGTGGAATCCATGGAAGTTTAATAGAAAAATAAAAATCTCTTATAATCGGATATTTTAATTCCGCCGAAACTAAGTAACGGTTATGACCTTCACTTATTTCCTGGTAATGTCCACGGATTTTATCCCCAACACCCAGAAATGAATTATCATAAAATGGAATTGTTTTACCAAATGTAAAGCGGCTACTAAATCTAAGTTTACTAGTAAGATTACCAACAACCTTATTGTAAGTGATAAAATTAAGGCTGAAACTGGAATAATATATTTTATTTACCCCGAAACCTTTTTGAGTATAGTTAACATTGGTGTAAATACCAGAATCCGGGAATTGTTTTAAGTTTCGCGAATCAAAAATATATGTTAAACCTATTTTGGGGATTCGATCAATTCTATCTTCAGAACCAGTAATCAATCCATCAACCTTTTTAGGTATTTCTACATAATCATAACCAAAAAATAAATATGCCTCATTGAATAAGTTAAATCTTTTGCCAATATTGATGTAAGCGGATAAATATTTATACTCGAATTGCCCGCCATAGCTTGTAAAGGCAAGCGGACTTTTATTCAATATTTTATTGTACGAAATACCAAAGCTTAATGAAATATTTTGTTTCTTAATAAACCATGGATTGTAATAAGAAAGAATGTAAAATGGATCATATCCAAATGCTAATACACAGCTGATAGTTTCATTCATACCGCGAAAATTTTTGTACAACAGATTCATTCCATAGGTGAACTTATTAAAATCATTATCTCTAAAATCTATCAACGGCAGGGGCCAAATATACCAGCTCTCTTCCACAGTTATTATAATTTTAGATAAATTATCTTCATCAAGTTGAGCAGTTCTAACATGATTAAATAAACCTAAACTATATATTCTTTCCTCGTTATATCGTAAATCTTTCCTTGAAATCATATCGCCAATTTTAAAATTCAATTCGCGTAGAATTATTTCGTCTTTGGTAATTTCATTTCCAACTAATCTTATTGAATCCACTCTGATAGATTTTTCATTTTCAACCATCATAGAATCCAATTCTAAAGCAAAACAAAATGTAGTTGTGAGAAAAAGAAATAGTATTATTTGAAGTTTAGTCATATAAATAACACTTGTTCGGTTAGCTTAAAAACAATGTGGATGATTGAATTTATGCACAAATCGGGGACTGATATTTTTAATCATATTAACTTATTTACAATTATTAAACTCAATAAGAATACATTTATTCTGGATGACTTCTATTCCAACATCAATGACAGGTTTTACAGCTTTATCGTTTCTAATACCAAGTTGCAGCCATAAGGTTTTTGGTTTTACCTTTAAAACATCAGGGATCAAATCCGGAATAGCATCAGTTCGACGAAAGACATCAACTATATCAATTTTAAAAGGAATACTTTCTAATGATGGATATACAATTATATCATCAACATTTTTCAAATGCGGATTTACTCCAACAACATCATATCCATTTTCTTTCAGAAAAAAAGCAATACTTCTACTATCTCTTTCAATTTTATCCGAAATTCCTACAACAGCAATTGTTTTAGATTCATTTAATATTTGGCAAACGGATCGCATTTTTTTCCTACCTTTTTTCAAATCTTAAATTGAACATAATATAAATCAGGGCTAAATAAAAAATCAAAATTAAGTATTTGTTTCCTCCATAAAAGTGCTCATAGGTTCACAAGTACAAACAAGATTTCTATCCCCGTAAGCGTTGTTAATTCTTCCTACACTTGGCCAGAATTTATTTTCAACTGTAAAAGTAGTCGGAAAAACTGCTTGTTCCCTGGAATATGGATGTTTCCAGTCCTGTGCTAATGCTGTTTTTGCAGTATGCGGTGAGTTCTTTAATAAATTATCTTCGTGGTCGGCAATTCCTTTTTCAATATCTTCTATTTCCTTAAGGATCATCAACATCGCTTCACAGAACCGATCTAATTCTTCTTTGGATTCACTCTCCGTCGGTTCCACCATCATAGTACCATGTACCGGAAAAGAAACTGTAGGAGCATGAAATCCATAATCCATCAGGCGTTTTGCAATATCTTCAACCTCAACATTAGCAGTTGTTTTAAATTGTCTCATATCAAAAATTAACTCGTGAGCTACTCTTCCCTTCTTACCAGTATATAAAGGTTTATAGAAATTTTCCAATTTCGATTTCAAGTAGTTGGCATTTAGAATTGACATTTCCGTTGCTCGTTTTAAACCGCTTGTACCCATCATATTTATGTAAGCATAAGAAATAATCAAGATACTTGCACTTCCCCATGGAGCAGCGGATACGGCACGAATAGCTTCCTGTCCACCAACTTTTATAATTGAATGACCTGGTAAATATGGGGCTAACTTTTCATTAACAGCAATCGGACCAACGCCAGGACCTCCGCCACCGTGCGGAATTGCAAATGTCTTATGCAAATTTAAATGACAAACATCGGCACCAATAAATGCCGGACTTGTATAACCGAGCTGTGCATTCAGGTTCGCACCATCCATATAAACCAAACCGCCATTTGAATGAATTACATTGCAAATATCTTTAATTGCTTCTTCAAAAACGCCATGAGTTGAAGGATAAGTTATCATCAATGCGGCAAGGTTAGCTTTATTTGCTTCAGCTTTTTTCCTTAAATCTGCAATATCAACGTTACCATTTGAATCGCAATTTACAACAATAACATTCATTCCTGCCATAACTGCGCTTGCAGGATTTGTACCATGCGCCGATGATGGAATTAAAACTACATTTCTATTAGCGTTATTATTTTCAATATGATATTGACGAATAACCATCAAGCCAGTATATTCGCCCTGGGCTCCGGAATTAGGTTGCAAAGAAACAGCATTGAAACCGGTAATTTCTGCAAGCCATTTTTCTAAATCTTCAATTATTATTTTGTAGCCTTCCACTTGATCCACCGGTACAAATGGGTGAATTGATGAAAATTCTTCCCATGATAATCCAAACATTTCAGTTGCCGCATTTAATTTCATTGTACAAGAGCCAAGAGGAATCATGGAACCGGTTAAGGAAAGATCTCGCTTTTCAAGATTTTTTATATAACGAAGCATTTCAGTTTCTGAATGATACCTGTTAAAAACTTTCTCCTGAAAGTAAGCACTCGTCCTGATTAAATTTAATGGTAAATTATCTTTAAGATTTTTCCCAAGTTGATCAATATTAATTATTTTATTATTTGAAGCGGTGTAAAACAAATCAAGTAGTTTTTCAACATCTTCAAACTGGGTTGTTTCATCCAGAGAAATTCCAATTGTTTTTTCATTAATGTAGTTCAGGTTCAGGTTGGAAGCTATTGCCAGATCTTTGATTATTTCTAATGGAACCTGATCTGTCAATTCAACTTTAATAGTATCAAAGAAATAAGAATTAGTTTGAACAAATCCCAATTCTTTTAATCCTTCGTTTAATAGCAAAGTAAGATTATGAATTCTTTCTGCAATACTCTTTAATCCACTAGAACCATGATAAACTGCATACATTCCAGCCATTATTGCCAGCAGCACTTGCGAAGTACAAATATTACTTGTTGCTTTTTCTCTGCGGATATGTTGTTCACGTGTCTGAAGCGCCATTCGGAATGCTTTGTTCCCGTGCGCATCAACTGATACACCGATAATTCGCCCCGGTATAAATCGTTTAAATTCATCTTTAACAGCAAAGTAAGCTGCGTGGGGACCACCAAATCCAATGGGAACACCAAAACGTTGAGTATTACCAACCACAACATCTGCTCCAAATTCACCTGGTGGAGTTAATAAAACTAAACTCATCAAATCAGCAGCAACCGTTACATAAATTTCTTTCTTTTTTGCCTGTTGAATTATTTCCGTGTAATTGTAAACCTCACCATAAGCAGCCGGATATTGGAGTAATATTCCAAAAATATTATCATTTAATTTTATTTCCCGATGATCACCAATTAACAATTCAATTCCTTGTGGAAGAGCTCGTGTTTTTAAAACATCAATAGTTTGTGGTAAGCATTCTTCCGAAATGAAAAAAACATTTGCATTCTTTTTCTTTCTCAGATTGTACAACATCTGCATCGCTTCTGCTGCAGCCGTAGCTTCATCAAGAAGAGAAGCATTGGCAATATCCATTTTTGTTAAATCAACAATAACAGTCTGAAAATTTATTAGAGCTTCCAATCTTCCTTGGGAAATTTCTGCCTGGTACGGAGTATATTGGGTGTACCAACCGGGATTTTCTAAAATATTTCTTTGAATAACCGCTGGTACAATGGTGTTATAATATCCCATTCCTATATATGATTTGAAAACTTTATTCTTTGCTGCAATTTGCTTTAGTTTTTTTATAAACTGAAACTCTGTTAAAGGTTCATCTAATTTTATTTCCTTTTCAAGTCGAATATTGTCTGGAATAGTCTCATTCATCAGCATTTGTAAAGAACCCACATTAATTTCTTTCAACATTTCATTTACATCAGAATCCCGAGGACCCACATGGCGGTTTACAAATTTGTCTGTAGCTTCATAGTTTTTCATAATTTTAATTCTCAATCTTTTATTTTACAATTGATGATAGCAAAACCAATTTTGTTGGTGGACTATATTATTTTTAGAAAATTTGGTTATAAATATAACGAAATTAGTTAAAATTTTATTCTGAATTTCCAGGTTTCTAATTGTTTTGAAGAAAAGAATCTGTTAGATATGAATTTAGGGTATATAAGGTTAATCGATTTTTAGGGGAATTGATGATAAATTAAAATTTAATTCAGCTCACTAATTTTAATTTCACAAATTACGCTTAACGCAAGTTTAGCTGCGTTTTGCTCTGCTTCTTTTTTATTTTTACCCGTTCCACTACCCAAACAATTATTATCAACATACACTTCTACAGTAAAAACTTTGGCGTGATTTGGTCCATCCTCTTTTACAATTTTGTAGTAAGGATTTTCTAATCGATTTGCCTGGGTATATTCTAATAGTTGACTTTTAAAATTTTTATCTTCCATTATTCCGTTATCTTCTGTCCCAGGTTTAATTATAACAAGTTCAATAAATTTCCTTGCAGCATCAATACCAGCATCAATATAAATGGCTCCAATCAACGCTTCTATTGCATTAGAAACAATTGTAGCAACACCATTAGAAATTGAAAGAAATGAATTACTCACCAACATATAGTCCAGCAAATTTATACGTTCAGCCGCTTTTGCAAGCGCATTACGATTAACTAATTTAGAGCGGGTTTTAGTTAAAAATCCTTCATCTTCTTTAGGAAATTTTTTAAACAGGTATTCAGCAATTAGTAAGCTTAGTACCGAGTCGCCCAAATATTCAAGGCGTTCGTTGGATCTTAAATTGAAATCAGTAAATTCATTGTAAGAGCGGTGGGTTAAAGCTTTAATATAAAAAGTGGGGTCTTTTATTTTATAACCGAGGAGCTTTTCAAGCAGGGATAATTTTTCCAATAAAATATCAGAAAAATTTTCCGGGTATTCACTAAACTTAAACTTTTTTGAAGATATTATTTTCTTCAGCAAGTTTAGAAGTCTTGTATTCAAACAATAATCCTAAATTTTCTTGAACAATATCGATGCGTTGTGTCCTCCAAATCCAAATGTATTGCTTATCGCATAATTGATTTCTCTTTTGGTAGCAACCAATGGTGAATAATTTAGATCGCATTCCGGATCAGGATTATTCAGATTTATTGTTGGAGGAACAATACCATTTACAATAGCTAAAATAGAAGCGATTGCTTCAACTGCACCGGCAGCCCCAAGCAAATGGCCCGTCATGGATTTGGTTGAGCTTACAATTAATTTATAAGCATGTGCACCAAATGTAGTTTTTATTGCTTGAGTTTCGGTAGAATCATTTAATGGAGTAGATGTGCCATGTGCATTAATATAATCAACATCTTCTGGTTTTATTCCTCCATCTTTTAAAGCTTCTTTCATAGAACGAACAGCACCTTCGCCACCTGGTGATGGAGCCGTAATATGGTAAGCATCTCCTGTTAATCCAACACCTAAAAGTTCAGCATAAATTTTTGCTCCGCGGTTAACAGCGTGTTCATATTCTTCAAGAATAATCGCCCCGCCGCCTTCTCCCATTACAAATCCATTTCTATCTTTATCAAATGGGCGAGATGCTTCTAAATATCTATCATTCCAATTTGATAATGCCCTCATTTGACTGAAACCACCGATGGACATTTCCATAATTGAGGCTTCACTACCACCGCCAATCATTATATCGGCTCTACCACTCTGGATTAGCATAAATGCATCCGCAATAGCATGAGATGCGGTTGAGCAGGCTGACGTTGTTGCATAATTTGGACCCTTGGCACCAAATCTCATTGAAATATGTCCAGCCGCAATATCAGAAATCATCATTGGGACAAAGAAAGGACTGATCCTATTTACACCACCATTAAAAAAAGTAAATGTTTGTTGTTGATGTGTAAGAATGCCACCAATTCCACTACCAAAAATAACTCCAAATCTTTCTTTATCTATTTTTTCTAAATCCAACTTGGAGTCAGTAACTGCCATATCAGCAGAAACAATTGCAAATTGAGCATAAGGATCAAGTCGTTTAACACTCTTTTTATCAATCCAGATGGTTGGATCGAAATTTTTAACTTCGGCAGCAAATTTTGTATCGAAAGTAGAAGCATCGAACTTAGTAATTAAGCCAACACCATTTCTTCCTTCAACAAGACCTTGCCAAAATTCATCCGTTCCAATACCAATTGGTGTAACTGCCCCAATCCCAGTTATAACAACTCTCCTTTTGCTCATGCAAATTCTCCTAAAATATTTTTAATCGAATAATCCAAAAATTTTACTTAGTAAACTTTAGGGAATCGAAAAAATTATAATACAGTTACGGTTAATAACGATTTCTGTGCTATAAAATTAAGCTAATTTTTCAGTTAAATATTTTACTGCATCACCAACAGTAGAAATTTTTTCAGCATCTTCATCAGGAATAGAAATACTAAAAGCACTTTCGAATCCCATTACTAATTCAACTATATCAAGAGAGTCAGCACCCAAGTCATTCGTAAAAGATGCCTCTGGTGTAATTTGAGAATCTTCAACACCCAGTTTGTCCATTACGATTTCTTTTACTTTTGCATCAACGTCCATTTTTACTCCATTTTGTTTGTATAAAGTTAAGTGAATTACATTGTCATTCCGCCATCGACGGAAATTACTTGTCCGGTAATATAATCTGAATTGGAACTGCAAAGAAATAATACAGTATGTGCAACCTCTTCAGGTTTACCTTCTCGTTTAATTGGAACATTTGTTAGAACAATTTCTTTCTGTTTTTCGTTTAATTTTGCAGTCATATCTGTTGAAATAAATCCAGGGGCAACAGCATTAACACAAATATTTCTTCCAGCTAATTCCCTGGCGTTAGATTTGGTTAATCCAATAACTCCAGCTTTGGCTGCAACATAATTTGCTTGCCCAGGATTTCCAATTATTCCTACAACAGAAGCTATATTAACAATCTTACCATACCTTTGAGCTATCATTGGTTTAATTGCTACTTTTGTATAATTGAAAACGCTTTTCAAATTTGAACTAATGACAGAATCAAAATCGGCTTCAGACATTCTTAACATCAAACCATCTTTTGTAATTCCTGCATTGTTTACAAGAATATCCAAACCACCAAGATTTTCAATTGTAAATTGAATGGTTCTTTCTGCTTCAGACATTAAAGAAGCATCAGCTTGAAATGCAAAGGCTTTAACTCCTTTTGCAAGAGCTTCTAATTCCACTGATTTTGCGGCTTCCTGATTATTGTGATAAGTAAAAACCACATCACATCCTTTAGAAGCCAATTCAAGAACTATTGCTTTACCAATTCCTCTTGAACCACCAGTTACTATTGCTCTTTTTCCTTTCAGTTCCAATTATTACCAAAAATATTAATGATTTATTTAATTTGTTATGTGAAAAATGGGCTACTCTTTTTTATTACTACTTGCATCCGACAACAAATATTCTTCTCGGTACCTGACCAGCTCTTCAAATCCATCCTGCCCAATAACATGTTTTATTTCTTCCTTACATGCATCAAAAACTGTTGAGGACTGATTTTCTTTTTGATTACAATAATGCAACCTTGCCAAATGATCATCATCAACAGTAAGTACTCCATCACTAATAACAAGAGGGAATAATATACAATAAAGAGGTTTATATTTCCACTTGTTTAATCCATCTTCCATAGCAATTTTTTGAAGCGTGCAAAAGCCATGTTTATCCAGAAATACGCATTTACCATTATGGACTTCAGTACCTACAGCAATTCCAGATTCAAAATCATCGTCTTCAACAGGTTCTTCAAACCACTGTTCCGGATCTTTTATTTGAGAATCATCCATGGATTTGATGATTCTTTCTTTTACTTTAAGAATATTTTTATATTCTGATTCCTCGGTATATACACCATAATAACAGCATTCGCCTGAGCAAATGCAAACATCACATTCTTTAACAAATTTTGTAGTGAAAATTACAGGATCGATTTTCAATCCTTTGATAATCTCCAATTTTTTATCAGGCATTATAAATACCTTTCTAAATCAGAATATTTATCAATACCGTAAAATTTAACATTTGAATTTATTCTTTTTACCAATCCCTGCAAAACTTTTCCTGGACCAATTTCAATAAATTCATCAGCACCATCATTAATCATATTAACAATTGTTTCTTCCCACCTTACTGGAGCATTTAATTGTTCAATTAACAATTTCTTAATTTCACCTTTATCTGTTACAGGTTTAGCTGTTACATTTGCATAAACAGGAATTTTCGAATCGTAAATATTTGTCTGATCAAGTTTTTCTTTCAAATCAATAATTGCAGGTTCCATTAATGGTGAATGAAACGCGCCACTAACTACAAGTTCTTTAACTAATTTAGCACCATTCAACTTGCAAATTTCCATTGCTTTCCTTACACCTTCTACAGAACCAGAAATAACTATTTGTCCGGGAGAATTGAAATTAGCACATTGAACAATCCCTGCGGCAGATGCCTCAACACATATTTCTTCTAATTTTTGTGAAGTTAAACCAACAATTGCTGCCATTGTACCAGGGAAAATTTTTCCGGCTTTTTGCATTGCAATACCGCGTGTGCGAACAATTTTTATTGCATCGTAAAACTGGATGGCACTGGCAGTAACTAAAGCAGAATATTCACCAAGCGAATGACCAGCAGTCATATCTGCATTAAATCGCCTGAACAAACTTGCAATAATAACACTATGAAGAAAGATTGCTGGTTGTGTATTTTCTGTTTGTTTAAGTAATTCCTCTGGACCATTGAACATAATATGAGAAAGGTTTATACCAATGGCTTCATCAGCCATCTGGATCATCTCTTTTGCTTCAACAGAATTATCAAATAGGTCTTTAGCCATACCAACATATTGAGAACCCTGCCCAGGAAAAAGGAATGCACGCTTTCCCATTATTCCATGCTCCAAACCAAATAGCATGAGCCCCATGTATAACCTGCTCCAAATGCAGCAAGAATAAGTTTATCACCCTTTGTAATTTTTCCTGCTCTAAAATATTCTGTTAAGCATAATGGAATTGTGGCAGCAGTAGTGTTACCATATTTATCGATGTTAATCATTACCTTTTCTCCACCAATACCCATTCTTTTTGCTGTAGCATCAATAATTCTTAAATTTGCCTGGTGTGGAACGAGGTAGCTTACATCGTCACTTGTAAGATTATGTTTTTGCATCATCTCGTAAGAAACATCTGCCATTCCAATTACTGCAACTTTATAAACAGCTTTACCATCCTGATAAATGTAATGATATTTTTTATCAACAGTTTCATGAGACGCAGGCATTGCACTACCACCAGCTTTCATATAAAGTTTATTTTTCCCACTTCCATCGATATGCAAAATTGAGTCTACTAAACCATAATTTAGATCCTCAGTGGGTTCAAGCAGGATTGCCGATGCAGCATCACCAAAAAGAATGCAGTTATTGCGGTCTGAGTAATCAGTAATTGCACTCATCTTATCAGCCCCAACTACTATTACTTTTTTATATGCACCGCTTTCAATCAAACTTGCGCCTGTTCGTAATGCAAACAAAAATCCTGAACAAGCTGCTGAAAGATCAAAACCCCATGCATTTTTAGCTCCAACCATTTCCTGAACTAAGCATGCTGTTGCAGGAAAGAACATATCTGGTGTTACAGTTGCAACAATTATAACTTCAATTTCTTCAGGATGAAGATTAGAAGTCCTCATAAGATCTTTAATTGCTTCAGCAGCTAAATCACTAGTTGCTCCATTTTCAATTATTCTGCGTTCTTTTATTCCAGTTCTCGTTGTTATCCATTCATCCGATGTTTCTACAATAGATTCAAAATATTTATTATCAAGGATTTTTTCAGGAACATACATTCCAACTGCTGTAATTTGCGCGTTATATTTTCTATCAACCAATTTTTGAATATTCCTTTAATGATTCTTCAATTTTATTAACTATATTTTTTTCGTGCATTTCTTTTGCACGGATGATCATGTTTTTAATGCCTACTGCAGAACTTGAACCATGACCAATTATACAAATTCCATTTACACCAAGTAAAGGTACTCCGCCATATAAATTCGGATCTAATGGAATTAAGGCTTCCTTTAATGAATTTTTCAGTAATCCCATTTTTAATTTATTTAACAAACTCTTTTTAGCATATTCCTTTAAAAGGTGCTTAAGAAGTTTAGGAACACTTTCGCCAAATTTTAGAATAATATTACCAATAAAGCCATCGCATATAACAATATTTGCTTTACCGTTCAAGATATCCTTTCCTTCAAGATTGCCGATAAAATTAAGTTTAGAATTTTTAAAAAGTAATGTAGCTTCCTTGGTGAGTTTATTGCCTTTTTCTTCTTCTTCACCAGTAGAAAGAATTCCAATTGATGGATTAGGAATACCATAAATTTCTTTTACATAAAGGCTGCTCAATATTCCATAATTAAGAAGGTGTTGTGGTTTGCAATCTACAAAAGCTCCAACATCAAACACAGTACACACACCTGCAGAATTTGGATAGTAAGTTCCGATTGTGGGACGTTCCACATTTTTAATTCGTCCCATAATTAATGTGGCAGCAGTAACAACTGCTCCAGTATTTCCTGCACTAACAAACGCGTCAGCTTTTTTTTCTTTTACTAATTGAGTTCCTATAACAATAGAAGAGTTTTGCTTTTGCTTTATAGCGATTGTTGGAGTATCGCTCATCGTTATTACTTCTTCAGCATGAATAATTTTTTCTGAATTGAAGTTTAGCTTTTCTGATTCCAGAATTTTTTCTATCTCGTTCTTTCTACCGATTAAATATAAATCAATTGCCGGAAAATCGATTAAAGCTTGAACTGCACCAGAAACCTCATTCAATGGGGCGTAATCCCCCCCCATTGCATCAACTACAATTTTACAAGAAGAAGTAACCAGGGATTGTTCCATTGAAATGATTAACTCTTTGGCACAAACATAGACCGCGAGGCGTAGTAACCACAGTTTGGGCAAGCCCGATGGCTCAGTTTTAATTCACCGCAATTGCTGCAAGTTGATAAGGTGGAAGCCTCTGCTTTATAATGAGTTCTTCTTTTATCTCTTCTGCTTTTAGACCACTTTCTTTTGGGATTTGGCATTGTCGTCTCTCTTTATTACTATTTTACTTTGTTTTCTGTTTTAGAATTGAAGAAAAAACATTTTCAGTATTTTCTTCTTTACAATTACAACTTTCTAAATTTAAGTTCGCACCACATTTAGAACATAATCCTTTACAATCTTCCTTACATAATTTTTTCATTGGTTCAGAAAGAATTATAAATTCTCTCACATCTTTCTTCAAATCAATCTTATCAGCTTCTGGCGAAAGATAGTATAAATTCAACTCATCAGTTTTTTGTGGATTGTTGGTGATGAGATAAATAAGACGAAAATTGCTTTCAAGGATTGATTCGAAATTTTCATCGCACCTATCACATTCATACCCGGCTTTTACAATTACATCACAACTAAGAACAATCTGACTATGAGATTTATCCATTTTTACTAAAAGAACAACATTTCCCTTGTATGGATTATCTAAGTTAATGTTTTTAATCGGTTCATCAAATTCAATTGTATGAACACCATCTGTAAAATTACTGAACTTGATTATCATCTTTAACCTTCAAAAAAGGCATCAAAATATAAAGATTGTGCATCTTATAAGCAAATTAACCATTGCTTCCTCCAAATTCAAAATATCAATAAATCAATTAATATTCACCTGATTTATTTTACAAATTTTATTTACTTAAATAAAAAAGAAATCTATAAATTTGATTTAGAGAAAATAACAATTCAATTTAGCAAGATGCTATATTTTTTTTCAACAATCGCTTCTATATTCCCGATGCTTATTTATCTTGCAGTTATTTGGTATGCAGATAAAAATGACCGTGAGCCGATAAAATTAGTTCTCATCAACTTTCTTTGGGGTGCTATCGGTGCAGTTATAATTGCATCAATCAGTAGTTTCATTCTGCTAACAGAATATTCAAGTTTAATTTCAAATAAAGGTTTACAAAAATTAACTGGGACATTATTTATTGCGCCATTTGTAGAGGAATTGGCAAAAGGTTGTTTCCTTTTTTTAACAATTAACAACAAAAAGTTTGATAATCTGACCGACGGTTTGGTTTATGGTGGAGCAATTGGATTAGGTTTTGGCATGACAGAAAACTTTTTATATTTTATTTCCTTCGGAACTACTTTCACCTCATGGATTACCATTGTTATTATAAGAACTTTATTTTCCGCTGTAATGCACTTTTTATCAACCGCTACGTTTGGCGGATTCTTATCATTTTCAAAATTTAAAAGCTTTCCAATAAAAATAATTCTTTCAATTGCAGGATTATCTTCTGCAATGCTAATTCATTTTATTTGGAATCTTACAGTAAGTTTTGGTGTAACTATCATACTTGGTTTTCTTTTCTTATTTTTCTCTGTACTCATTTTTATAACTGTATTTGCATTATCAATACGCGCTGAAAATAATTTGATTTACTACGAAATGATGGAAGAAGTTGCTAACAATCTTTTTCCTGCCGAGCACCTTGAAGTGTTTAGGAATAAAAAGCAGGATTCTGTAGGTTGGATTGATGAAAATATCAAGTCAAAATATTTGAAATTAATAACAACTTTAGCATTTAGAAAAATGCAATTAAATAAATCAACAGATTATAAAAAAAAAAATCCTTTTGGCTGAAATTGAAACCTTGAGAAATGATATTAGAAATCTTTTGAAGAATTAAATGGCAGTAAATTATTTAATATATATTGTTCCCCACTCCCCTTTACTTAATAAAGATTTTGTACCGCAATTTGCAAATTTTTCACAAGAGGATTCTGTTCTTTTATATTCAACTTTGTACTTGAACCACAAAGAGGTTTTACAAAATTTTAAAGCAAATGTAGAAACTCATCTTTACTTTGATGAAAAAGACAAAGATAATATGCCGGTAAATTATTCTTGCGATGGGATTTTACCACAATATTTTAATACTTTAGAAAGTGGAAAGTATTTTTATAAAACCTTAAAAACTTTTCCAGCCTCAGCATTCCCAAATATTGTAATGATTTTTGCAAATTCAATTGGAATAAAACAGAGTGATTTATTAAAAACAATGAACTTGCTAAACAATGATGATAATAATTTTGTAATTGGTAAATCTATTGAGAATAAACTCGCTTTCTTTGGATTCAATTATTTTGATGAGAAATTATTTAAAGATTTATCTTCATTCAATATTACCTATGAACAATTGTTGCAAAGAATAAATAAACTTGATTACTATCTCTTTACTCTGGATGGATTTTTAACTGTGGAGAATGTAAATGATTTTAGAAGTCTTTACAAAAATCTATCTGTGAAAGAGAGCATCGAATATTGCAATCACGAAACGCACGAAAAATTTACTCATCTATTTATTGAATATAAGGAGCTGCTATAAGTGGGAGCTATTGGAATTTTAGGTGGAACATTCGATCCAATTCATCTTGGTCATTTAATTACCGCCCAGGCGTTAGTTGAAATAAGAAATCTTGAAAAGATTATATTTATTCCTTGCAATATTTCTCCTCATAAACTCGCAGGTAATCATTCAGATGCTAAACACAGATTGGAGATGGTTAGATTGACAACAAACAGAAATCAACAATTCAAATACTCCCCCATCGAGATTGAGAGAAGCGGTGTCTCTTATATGGTAGAAACACTACGCGAATTAAAGAAAAAATATGATATGATTGAATTGATAATCGGTTATGATAACATCGAAAAATTTTATACGTGGAAAGAGCCTGATGAAATTTTAACTTTGGCAAAATTAATTGTTTTGAAAAGAAAAGTTGAAAAAGAAATTCCTGTTAAAGATAAATACTACAATTCTGCTATCTTTGTTGAAACTCCAACAATTGATATAAAAGCAACTGAAATCCGTGAGAGAGTTAGAAGAAATCTTTCAATAGATTTTTTTGTTACAGATGAAGTGAAAGATTATATTATTAAAAACAACCTTTACAAAAGCTGAACAAAATAATTCAAATGAAACCAGAAGAACTTGTTGAAAACCTTTCGATTGAAAATAAAAGAATAATCTCACGCGCAATTTCCAAAGTTGAGTATGGGAATGGAGATGCTTCTCAAATCTTAAAATCAATTTATAGCAAAACTGGTAACGCATATAGAATTGGAATTACTGGACCTCCTGGCGCAGGTAAAAGTACTTTAACAAATCAACTAACAAAATATTACAGACAGCAAAATAAATCAGTTGCAATAATTGCTGTTGATCCAACAAGTCCTTTTACAGGTGGAGCACTTCTGGGGGATAGAGTTCGCATGAGTGAAATTGGTAGCGATCCAGGAGTTTTCATCCGCAGTATGGCAACTCGTGGAAGTCTTGGCGGTTTAAGTAAAAAAACAATTGATGCTGCTGATGTGCTTGATGCTGCTGGCTTCGATTACATTCTTTTTGAAACGGTTGGAGTGGGACAATCTGAATTAGATATTGTAAGAACTGCTGATACCACTCTTGTAGTTCTTGTACCGGAATCAGGTGATTCGATACAAGCGATGAAAGCTGGTTTGATGGAAATAGCTGATCTATTTGTAATGAATAAAAGCGACCGCCCTGGAGCCGATTCTGCAATTACTTCCTTACAAACAATTTTGTATTTCAAACCACACGATGAAAACTCCTGGTTGCCAAAAATTATTAAATCAATCGCTACTGAAAATAAAGGTGTAGAAGAAATTTCAAAAGCAATAGTGCAACACCAAAATTTTCTTGAAGACAAAAATTTGTTTAAAACCAAGCGGGAGCATAATTCTAAAATCCGTATTAAAGAAATTGTTGAAGCAAAACTAAAAGAAGAATTATGGACAAGTGAAAGAGAAAAGGCGTTGAGTAATTCCCTTGAACAGGTTGTTCTTGGTAATCTTTCACCATATCTTCTTGCAGAGGAATTAATAGAACATTACAAAAATGATCTGACTTGACAATAATCAATTTGAGTTTCTGCTTTTATCTTTATACTTAAATTGAAACTAAATCAGAATGAAAAAATAATTCAACCAAAAGAGGGCACTTTATGGTCGATACACAAATTCCTTTCTCATATCAACTTGATGAAAACCAAATTCTTATTAAGAATACAATCCGAGAATTTGCCGAGAACAATATTCGCCTTAAAATTATGGAATGGGATGAAACGCAAACTCACCCTAAAGAAATATTTACTCAACTTGGCAAGATGGGATTTCTAGGTATTCTTGTTCCCGAAAAGGATGGTGGTTCGGGGTTTGGCTATGTTGAATATGCTTTGATCGTAGAAGAACTTGCCAGAGTGGATCCATCAATAGCTCTTTCATTAGCCGCACACAATGGGCTATGCACCAACCACATTAATTTATTTGGTAATGAAATACAAAAGAAAAAATATCTTCCTGATTTAGCTATAGGAAAAAAACTTGGTGCATGGGGATTAACTGAACCATCTTCCGGCAGCGATGCTGCAGGTATGCAA
Source organism: Ignavibacteriales bacterium (assembly GCA_026390815.1). Classification (NCBI taxonomy): domain Bacteria; kingdom Pseudomonadati; phylum Ignavibacteriota; class Ignavibacteria; order Ignavibacteriales; species Ignavibacteriales bacterium. The sequence goes on from JAPLFH010000012.1 coordinate 142,345, forward strand.
ACCACTGCTGAAAAAAAAGATGGTTACTATATTCTTAACGGAACAAAAAATTTTATTACAAATGGTGGAGTTGCAGAAACAGCAGTCGTACTAGCAATAAGTGATAAGTCAAAAAACAAAAAAGGAATTTCTGCTTTCATTGTAGAAAAAGGCTGGCAAGGATTTTCAGTTGGAAAAAAAGAAAATAAATTGGGAATGCGGGCAAGTGAAACTGTTCAACTAAATTTTGATAATTGCAAAGTACCGGAAGAAAACCTTATTGGAAACGATGGTGAAGGATTAACTCAAGCATTAAAAATTCTTGAAGGTGGTAGAATCTCAATCGCCGCATTATCAATTGGATTGGCGCAGGGGTGTTTGGAAGCGTCCATTAATTATTCTAAGCAAAGAAAACAATTTGGAAAACAATTAAGTGAATTCCAGGCAATACAATTTAAATTAGCTGAAATGGCAACTGATCTGGAAGCAGCCAGATTGCTTACTTATAAAGCTGCAGTAAAAAAAGATAATGGAGAAAAAGTTTTAATTGAGGCTTCAATTGCAAAACTTTATGCAAGCGAAATTGCTACTAAGGCAGCGAATGAAGCCGTTCAAATCCATGGTGGATATGGTTTTGTAAAAGATTATCCGGTAGAAAAATTTTACCGCGATGTAAAACTACTTACTATCGGGGAAGGAACTTCTGAAATCCAAAAAATGATTATTGCAAAACAATTATTAAAGGACTAAAAGCAAAGCAAGTTAGCTGAAGATAAAAATGAAGGCTATTTAAACTTATGAAAAAAATCGGAACATCAATTTTACCAAATGAATCTTTTCTTAAGCGTGAAGATTTTAACAAAAATCTCAACAGAAAAATTGAAGGTTTGAAAGATAAAATAAAACTTGGTGGCGGAAAGAAAGCGTTAGAAGCCCAAAGAGCTAAAGGGAAATTATCTGCAAGGGAAAGAATTGAAAAAATAATTGACAAGGAAAGTTTGTTTTTTGAATTTGGAATATTCGCCGGTTATGAAATGTATGATGAATTTGGTGGCGCTCCTGCATCTGGTACATTAATCGGAATTGGAAAAATCCACAATAGAAATCATTTAATTGTGGCTAACGATGCAACCGTAAAAGCCGGAGCATGGTTTCCCATTACTGTTAAGAAAAATCTCCGTGCCCAGGAAATGAGCATGGAAAACCATCTTCCAATAATTTATTTAGTAGACAGCGCTGGGGTTTTCTTACCTCTTCAAGAAGATATTTTTGCGGACAAAGAACACTTTGGTCGAGTATTCCGCAACAACGCAATAATTTCTTCGATGGGAATTCCACAGATAGCCGCCATTATGGGTCCTTGTGTAGCTGGTGGTGCTTATCTTCCAATCATGAGTGATGAAGCATTAATCGTTGATGGCGAAGGTTCAGTATTTCTTGCCGGTTCTCACTTAGTTAAAGCAGCAATTGGTGAAGATATTGAAAATGAAAATCTCGGCGGAGCTAAAGTTCAATCAAATATTTCCGGTGTTACTGATTACATTATGAAAAATGATGAAGAGTGCCTTGAACAAATCCGAAACCTGGTAGAAAAGTATTCTGAAAATCAGAAAGCAGGATTTAATAGAATTGAAACTAATCCCCCACTTTTCAATCCTGAAGAAATTTATGGAATCCTTCCAGAAAATACAATCAAACCATATGATATGTACGAAGTGATTGCCCGGATTGTAGACAAATCAGAGATTGATGAATACAAAGCCGGATATGGAAAAACAATCATAACCGCTTATGCAAGAATTGATGGATGGGCAGTTGGTATTGTTGCTAATCAAAGGAATATTGTAAAAACAGAATCCATTAATGGCGCAGGCGAAATGCAAATTGGCGGAGTTATATACTCCGACAGCGCTGATAAAGCTGCCCGATTTATAATGAATTGTAATCAACGAAAAATTCCACTTCTCTTCCTTCAGGATGTTACGGGATTTATGGTTGGCAGCCGTGCAGAGCAAGGCGGAATTATAAAAGATGGTGCTAAGATGGTAAATGCAGTGGCAAATTCTGTTGTTCCAAAGATTACTATAATTGTTGGTAACAGCTATGGTGCAGGCAATTATGCAATGTGTGGAAAAGCCTACGATCCTCGATTCATCTTTGCTTATCCAAATGCAAAAATTTCTGTTATGGGAGGCTCGCAGGCAAGCAACACGCTTTTAAGCATCAAGATAAAGCAGCTTGATAAGGAAGACAAAAAACTAAGTGATGCTGAAAAGAAAAAAATGTTAGGTGAAATTGAAAAATCTTATGAAGAGAAAAGTACTCCTGTTTATGCGGCAGCCCGGCTTTGGGTTGATGAAGTAATTGATCCAGCTTTAACTCGCAATTACATTTCCATGGCAATAGAAATTGCAAATAATAATCCTGAGTTAAAAAAGTTTAATGTTGGTGTAATACAAACCTAATCCGCAAATAAAATTTCTTCGGGTATAATTGTTACACGCAATTTTGTTATTTTAATTTATAGAAAAATGATTAAAATATATTGCGGAATGATTTCTAAACTTCTCAGTGCCGTTATAATAATTATATCAATTACATTAAACGCTCAGGTAACAAAACTTGGTGCATCCGTAAATCAACTTTCGCATTTTATTGCTTCAGAAAGTTTTTCTAATCTCAAAACAAAGATGGATGATTTTTCACAACTCGATTTGCTTTATATAAAATCACTTCAAGAATCAAATAACGATGTTGGTGATGCTTTATTCAATTTAACTTTTACTGTTATTCCTTATAATCAAATTCCACTTGTTACACCACTGCTTAATATTCCCATTAACATTAATCTTCCACATTCTGTGGATTCCATCTTCCGGTTAAAAAATAAAAATCTTCCCAAAAATTTATTTTATGATTCGCCTCAAAATGATTTTGGAGATAAGGACAAGCTTGCTCATTTCTTCGGAAGCGCTTACATTTCATATGGTTCTTACTGGTTTGATTTTACTGAAATTATTGGCATTTTTGTGGAGGATTTCGAAGAGAAATTTTATATTCAGGCTAAGGTTGATCAGAGAGATCTTTGTACAGATTATCTTGGAAATATTTTCGGTAAAGCACTTAAAAATAATATCAGTCTTTTGCCATCACAAATTCTGGCAGCTTATCATTTAACATTTTTCAGTTATAATTTATGAACTCAATTTTAGTTATTGATGATGAAAAAGAAATATGCGAAAGCATAAAAATGATCCTTGAGTATGAGGATTATGTAGTTGAAACCACAACCGATGGCGTTGATGGTTTAGAAAAAATTGAAGCTGGCAGCTTTGATGTTGTTCTATTGGATATTCAAATGCCGAGCATCAATGGCTTCGAGGTACTAAATAAAATAAAAGAAAAAAACCTGGATGTAAGCGTAATTATAATTTCTGCATTCAGCAATTTGGAAAACGCAGTTAAAGCCACCAAGCTTGGTGCTTTTGATTTTCTGGAGAAACCTATTGATCGCGAAAAAATGCTTCTGAGCATTCGCAATTCATTAAACCAGATAAATTTGCTAAAAGAAAATATTGAACTCAAAAAATCAATTTCTGGCAGTGAAGTAATTATTGGCAATACGCCACCAATAAAAAATGTTCTGGATGTTATTGCCAGGGTCGCTCAAACCGATGTGAGAGTTTTAATAACAGGTGAAAATGGAACTGGAAAGGAATTGGTAGCAAGGGAAATACACAAGCAGAGTAGCAGGGCTGACCAGAAATTTGTAGAAGTTAACTGTGCCGCTATTCCAAATGAGTTAATTGAATCTGAGTTGTTCGGTCACGAAAAAGGTTCGTTCACCGGTGCAATGCAACAACGCATTGGTAAATTTGAATTGGCAAATAAGGGAACACTTTTTCTTGATGAAATTGGGGATATGAGTCAACAGGCGCAGGCAAAAGTTTTACGAGCAATTGAAGATGGAAAGATTGAGCGTGTTGGCGGAAATAAAAAAATAGAAGTTGACGTTAGAATAATTACTGCAACTAATAAAAATCTAAAAGATGAAATTGAGAAAGGAAATTTTCGCGAGGATTTATATCACCGTTTAAATGTTATTCCTATTCTTGTACCACCGCTTAGAGAAAGAAGCGAAGACGTTCCTTTGCTGGTTAAGCATTTTGCTAAAGATATTTGTGCAAAATATAAAATAGCACCTGTTGAGTTTAATGAAAATGCAATAAAGGCGTTGCAAGTAATGGAATGGCGCGGAAACGTTCGCGAATTAAGAAATATTGTTGAAAGAATTATAATTATGGTTCCGAATAAAGAGATTAAAGAAAAAGATGTGTTTAGTCTAATTTCCCCGCAGCAAGCTAAGATGGATGATATTTTAAATATCTCCAATTCGTTCCAGGATTTTAAAGAAAAAGCTGAAAGAGCATTTATACTTAAGCAGCTTGAAACAAATGGATGGAATATCAGCAAGACAGCAGAACTTCTGGATATTCAACGCAGTCATCTGTATGCAAAGATGAAAAAGTATGACATTGAGAAAGGAAAAGAATAATGGCAGAAACAATCTTTTCAAAAATTATCCGAAAGGAAATACCGGCAACAATTGTTTATGAGAATGATGATGTTCTCGCTTTCAGGGATATAAATCCGCAGGCTCCAACACATATTTTAATTATTCCAAAGAATGATGAGATAACAAAAACATCAGAAATTAATGGTGGTAAACACGCAACTTTGCTTGGAAAACTCTTTAACGCAGCAAATGAAATTGCCAGACAGGAGAATATTTCAGAGAGCGGATATAGATTAGTAATCAATTGTGGTCCGGATGCTGGGCAGGAAGTGTATCATCTGCATATGCATTTGCTTGGTGGAAGAAAAATGAACTGGCCGCCAGGATGATTTGATTTTAGATTGCAGATTTCGGATTGCAGAATTTTATTCCGCATTCATCAATCCGCAATCTTTTGATTCCTTTATCTGCAATATCTGTCCGGTAATAAATATTCTCGAATTCTATTTTCTTGATCGCTTCGTAGACTTTATCTTTACAGAATTTTAAATTGTTCTCCACCGTTAATGCGGTAACACCCAAAACTCGACCACCATTAGTTATAATTTTATCACTTTCTCTTTTTGTACCGGCATGAAAAACAATTGTATTATCAGATTTGAATTGCTCTAATCCTTTAATCTCAAATCCTTTTTCAAATTTATCCGGATATCCTTTGGAAGCTGCAACAACACAAACAGCGGAACCGCCATTATATTTCACTGCTTCTTTTTCGAGTTTTCCAACGGCAGCAGAGTAAAGTAATTTTAGGAGATCTCCTTCCAATAAAGGTAATACAACTTGAGTTTCCGGATCGCCAAAGCGGCAATTGAATTCGACTACTTTTGGACCTTCGCTTGTAATCATCAATCCACAATATAAGCAGCCCGAAAAAGTTTTGTCCTCTTTTTTCATTGCTGACAAAGTTGGGAAAATAATATTTTCTTCTATTTCTTTTAGTAATGCTTGGGTTATTATTGGTGCGGGAGCATAGGCTCCCATACCACCAGTGTTTTTACCGGTATCATTATATCCAATTCGTTTATGATCTTGGGCAGCAGGTAAACAAACAAAGTTTTCTCCATCGGTAATAGCAAAGATTGATGCTTCCTCTCCGAACATAAACTCTTCCACAACAATTGAATCACCGGCGGAACCAAAAACTTCATTCAAAAAAATATCTTTTATTGCAAACTCGGCTTCTTCCTTGTTATTACAAATTAAAACTCCTTTACCGGCCGCCAATCCTGAGGCTTTAATAACAACTGGGAAAGGACTTTTTCTTAAATAATTAAAAACTTCATCATATTGCGATTTATGAAAAGTTTTGAATCCAGCAGTAGGAATTCCATACTTTTTCATCAACCACTTTGAAAAAGATTTGTCTCCTTCTATCATCGCCGCTTCTGAATTTGGTCCGAAAACTATAATATTATTTTTCCTTAATTCATTTGCCAAACCATCAACTAAAGGTAATTCCGGACCAATCACAACCAGATCAATTTCTTTCGATTTGCAGAAATTAATAATCTCAGGATTTCCTTTGATGGAAATATTTTCTCCAAGCGATTCTGTTCCGGTATTACCTGGGATGTTGTACAGCTTGTCGAGCGATGAACTTTTAGAAATTTGATACGCCAAGGCATGTTCTCTTCCACCGGAACCAATTAGGGCAACATTCATTATATTTCCCTTAAATAAAATTGAAATTGTTTTGTCAATTGCTCTGTTAAATAATCACCACGATGTTTCTCAACAAATTCTTCATTTGGTTTTGGAAGGTTGCCTTCACGATATAATTTATGTACCTGAATAATCGTTTCCTTTATCTGTTGAATATTATTTGGTTCAGTTATAAATGAAGCGCCATATTCCTGTAAAGAAGAACGTGCTGCTCCTTCAGGAACGCACCCAATAATTGGTTTACGAGTTCCAAAGTATTCAAATAATTTACTGGTTGAAAGAGTATCCGAGTTTTTGCTGTTTCCAATCATCATCCAAAGAACATCACTGGATAATAATTTAATTATTGTTGACTTATGATCAATGTAACCAAAATCTTTTACGTATGGAATCAAACCTAACTTCTTAATTAACTTATGATTTTCTTTAAGCAAGTATCCAATAAAATGAAGCTCGATATTTTCTGCTACATCTGGTCTTTCTATTGTCAATTCCTTAAAAGCTTTTAGAAAATATTTTGGAGTAATGAATTCATAAAACATTCCTGCGTAAGTCAATCGAAGTTTATTATTTAATTTCGATTCGCGTGTAATATTAGCAAAATCTTCAAGGTCATATCCTTCTGGTAGGATTAACACATCATCAAACGTTAAAAACTGAAAAGTGCTTAATAGTTTTTCTTTTATCTTTCTATTTACCGTGATAATTTTATCTGCTACCTTCAAAGCACCATATTCCATTTTTTTGTGAAGATACTTGTGGTATGGTGTAAGATTAAATGAAAACTGGTTATGTGTCCACAGCTCCCGATAATCCACGAACAAAGATATATCGAACATTTGACTTAGTTTTGCAGCTATATTAAACGATGAGAAAGGAGGAATAGAGACGAAAATAATATCAAATTTTTCTTTTTCAAGTAAATTTTTAGCAATAGCAAATGCTTTCTTAGACCAGGATTTTTTATTATCAGGAATAAAAATGGTTTTGATTACTCTGCTAATAAACTTTCTTAAAAATTCAGGTTTCATTTTATAGGTTTTATTTTTTGCAAAAAGAAAATCTGAATTTAAAGGATCTGTTCTTATTACTCTTAAATTATTTGTTATAATTTCTTCTAACAAAACTGGATCGTGGGCGTAGTAATTAGTGGCACCGGTAGTAATTACTGTCGGTTCCCAATTAAAATTCTTCATGTATTTTACAAATCTTAAAGTCCTCTGTACCCCGCCCATTCCCATTGGTGGAAAGTAATATGATATAACAAGAACTCTGAACATAATAACCTATAAATTTGGTTTAATTATTCTGGATGTTTTAATTCTTTTCAAAATCGTTAGGCTAAAATTTTATAAAAACTTTTAAATATGATAATTAGGTGCTTCTTCAGTAATTATAACATCGTGTGGATGACTTTCGCGCAATCCAGCATTTGTCATTTTTATAAATTTAGCTTTTTCTTTTAATTCATTAATATTTTTTGTTCCGCAATAACCCATAGCTGCTCTAAGTCCACCTACAAATTGGTAGATTGTTTCTGCTAAAGCACCTTTGAAAGGAACACGTCCTTCAATTCCTTCCGGAACTAATTTTTTAATTCCATCTTCTGCATCCTGAAAATATCTATCTCCGCTGCCTTCCATCATTGCACCAAGGGAACCCATCCCACGATAAACTTTAAAACTTCTTCCTTCAAGAAGAACATTTTCTCCCGGGGTTTCTTCAACTCCTGCAAACATACCACCGATCATTACCGAATCTGCCCCGGAGGCAATCGCTTTTGGAACATCCCCGGTTTGCTTAACTCCACCGTCTGCAATAAGTGGAATCCCTTTTGACTTTGTAGCTGAATGAACATTCATGATTGCTGATATTTGTGGTACACCAACTCCGGCAATTACTCTTGTAGTACAAATTGAACCTGCACCAATTCCAACTTTAACTGCATTAACGCCGGCTTGTATTAAGTCAAGCGCTGCTTCGGGACTAATAATATTACCAGCGATTAGTTGAGCATATTTATATTTTTTATGGATCTCTTTTATTGTTTTTACAACACCTGATGAATGACCATGTGCAGTATCGATAACCAGAACATCAGCACCAGCTTTTAGAACCATTTCAGCTCGTTCCATAGTATCTTTTGTAACTCCCAAGGCAGCACCAACTCTTAATCTTCCGTGCTCATCTTTACTGGCAAAAGGAAATTTCCTTTTCTTCCTAATATCTTTAAAGGTAATTAATCCTTTTAAAATTCCTTTCTTATCAACAACGGGTAATTTTTCGATTCTATGTTTTTGAAGAATCTTTTCTGCCTGTTCAAGCGTAGTGCCTACCGGAGCAGTAACAAGATTATTTGTAGTCATTATATTTTTTACTTTAAGATGAATGTTGGGTTCAAATCGTAAATCTCGGTTTGTAAGAATTCCAACAAGTTTTCCAACTTCGTCTATAATCGGGATACCGGAAATATGGTACTTGCTCATTAATAAAAGAGCATCTTGAATTGTTTTTTCCGGAGTAAGAGTAATTGGTTTCAAAATCATCCCACTTTCAGAACGTTTCACTTTATCAATTTCTTCTGCCTGTCTTTCGATTGACATATTTTTATGGATAATCCCAATACCACCTTCCACCGCCATAGCTATTGCCATCTTCGATTCTGTTATTGTATCCATAGCTGCTGAAAGGAATGGTATATTTAGCTTTATGTCAGTCGTTAGAAAAGTTGTAATGTCAACATCACGTGGTAATACATTTGATTTTGAAGGAAGTAAAAGTAAATCATCAAATGTAAATCCTTCAAAAACTACTTTGGGTTTTCCTTTGTTTGGAGTTAGTTTCTTTTTCATTTCAATTAAAATTAATATTGTTTTTAAAATCGTTTAATCATATGCCGGAAATCCTGTTATATCTTCACCAATAATCAGCGTATGCATTTCGTGAGTGCCTTCATAAGTTTTAACAGATTCCAAATTGGCTGAATGACGCATAACCGGATATTCATCAAGTATTCCATTTGCACCAAAAATTTCCCGTGCTATTCGGGCAATCTCCAGTGCTTTCTCACAATTATTTCTTTTTGCCAAAGAAACCTGTGTATGTTTTAATTTCCCGGAATCTTTCAATCTTCCGAGCTGCAGATTTAATAATTGGGCTTTTGTAATTTCAGTTAATATATAAACCAATTTTTCCTGTGTTAATTGATAAGCTGCAATTGGTTTACTAAATTGTACTCGCGAGAGTGAGTACTGTAATGCTGCATCGTAACAAGCCATCATTGCACCAACAACTCCCCAGGCAATTCCATATCGCGCCTGATTCAAACACATCAAAGCAGATTTCAATCCAGATGTGTTTGGCAGTAGTTTATTTTCAGGAACAAAAACATCTTCAAAAATTAATTCAGAGGTAACAGATGCTTTCAGAGAATGTTTTCCTTTCATTTCCGGAGCGCTAAATCCTTTGCTTCCCTTTTCAATTAGGAATCCATTTACTATTCCATTAAGCTTAGCCCACACAACGGCAATATCTGCAATTGTCCCGTTAGTAATCCACATCTTTGCGCCATTAAGAAGAAATCCACCATCGACTTTTTCAGCTTTAGTAATCATACCGCCTGGATTCGAACCGAAATCTGGTTCAGTTAATCCAAAGCAGCCAATTTTTTCTCCCTTAGCTAATAGTGGAAGCCAGTAATCTTTTTGTTCTTCAGAACCAAATTGAAATATTGGATACATTACCAGTGCACTTTGTACGGAAACAAAACTTCTTATTCCACTATCCCCGCGTTCAAGTTCCTGCATAACTAAACCATATGCAACATTATTCATTTCTGCACAACCGTATTTAGCCGGTAAAGTACTCCCGAATAATCCTAACTCAGCCATTTTAGGAACAAGTTGAATTGGAAATTTGGAATTACGATTATACTCCTCAATTATTGGAATCACTTCGTTAGATACAAATTCCCTAACCGTATCCCGGACGAGGACTTCTTCTTCTGAAAGTAAATTTTCTATGTTAAAGTAATCTACACCAACAAAATTATTCATCATTTAATCCAATTTCATTCCCAGTTTCAGTTATAATTTTTCTGTAAGCATTTTCAATTGTTTCGTAATCAAAACCTTTGGATAAAAGGAATGAATATATTTTTTGTTTTAACTTCCGTTTATCAATTATTTTTCTTGAGGATAAAGATTTCATTTTTTTCTTTGCCAACTCCAATGCATTATCAGTTTCATCAACATCACTGTTTTCATCAATAATTGTATTAATTATTTCTCTCGGGATTCCCCGGGCATATAGTTCTTTTTTAATTTTACCTAAACCATTTGTAGAAAGTCTTAATCTTTCTTCTACATATTCTCTTGTAAATCTTTCATCGTTAAGAAAATCTGATTGTTGCAAATCAATAATTACTTCAGTAACAATTCCCTTATCAAACTTGCGCTGTAATAATTTTCTTTCAATTTCTTTTGAAGAATGATTCCTTCGTGTTAAAAGGTTAAATGCTTTTTCCTTTGCTTCAAATATTTTGTTTTGTTTACTGATAACCTGAATTAAATCATCAGTAAATGGATCGCCATTTCTTAAACCATTTTTAAGAAAAATCTCATACCTGATTAATAACTCTTCACCTGAGTCTAAAATTACCTGTACATTTCTTTTTACTTTCCTAATTGCCGCAATTTGCATAAGAGGAAATTACTTTTTCTTTTCTTTAACTACAGGTACTTCTTCAACTGGTTCAACCAATTCTTTAATCATTCCCAGTTTTGTTTTTACTTCCAGAGTTAATTTTTCTAAAATTTCAGGGAGTTCATTTAGTTTTGTCCTCATCTGTTCCCTTCCCTGGAACCGATCTTCGCCATAAGTAAACCAGGAACCGCTTTTTTTAATTATTCCATGATTCACACCCAGATCAATTACATCACCAGCTTTGCTTATACCTTCATTGTACAAAATATCAAACTCAACTTCCTTGAATGGTGGTGCAATTTTGCTTTTTACAACTTTCACTTTTGTTCTGTTTCCAATTACATCAGTTCCTTCCTTTATTGCCGCAATCCTTCTTATATCCAACCGAACCGAAGCATAAAATTTTAATGCGTTGCCGCCAGTTGTAGTTTCAGGATTTCCAAACATCACTCCAATTTTACTCCTTAGTTGATTAGTAAAAATAACACAGGTTTTTGATCTTGAAATTGCGCCGGTAATTTTTCTTAATGCTTGAGACATTAATCTCGCCTGCATTGCCATGTGGGCATCGCCCATTTCGCCTTCAATTTCTGCACGGGGAACCAAAGCTGCAACAGAATCGATAATAATTATATCAATAGCGTTACTGCGGATTAAAGTATCCACGATATCCAAAGCCTGCTCACCATAATCAGGTTGAGATATTAACAGGTTATTTGTATCAACACCAAGCCGTTTAGCATAATTAACATCAAGTGCATGTTCAGCATCTATGAATGCAGCAAGACCTCCAACTTTTTGTGCCTCAGCCATAATGTGCAAACAAAGAGTTGTTTTGCCGGAAGATTCCGGACCATAAATTTCCACAATCCTGCCGCGGGGAACGCCGCCAATACCGAGCGCCCAATCCAGCGATAATGAGCCAGTTGATATCGATTCAACCGGAGCAATAACTCCATTACCTAATTTCATAATAGAGCCTTTACCAAAACTCTTCTCAATATTAGAAATCGTTTCGTCTAATATTTTTAACTTTGCATCTTTCTCAGCAGACATTTTTCCTCCGTTTATAACAATTTAAATAATTTTACATCTGAATAAACTGAACCGCCAGGTAAAAGTTTACTTTTCATCAATGATATTTCATTACAGTAAAAACTTTTTTGCGGCAAAATAAAGTTTTTGAAACTTGAAATAAATTCATCATCAGGATTTTCTTTTATCCTCAACAAAGTAATATGCGGTTTGAACATACGTTTTTCTTTTTCAAATCCTAAATGTTCAAATTCATTTTCAACTTTATCAACTATTTCTAAAAGCTTATCATCAACTTTAAGACTTATCCACAGAATCCGCGATAAAAAAAATCCAAATTTATCAAATTCACAGGTAATTTTATTATAACCTTCCAAAATAGGTTTAATTTTTTTTATGAATGGAACAGAATCGGATTCTTCAACATCTCCAAGGAATTTTAAAGTTAGATGAAACTTTTCCTTTGATTCCCATTTTCTGTCAATATCATCCTGATAAATCGAATTACGAATAGAATCTATTTCATCAATTATATCCCGTGGTAATTTTAATGCTATAAATAACCTATTCTTCATATGGTATTCCCAGCAACTGCCTTCGTAACAATTCCAATGCTGCCTGCGAAGATCTTTCCTTATTTAAAATTCTATCTTCACTAAATTGGAATTTTTTTGCAAAGCAAACTTTTTCCTGACAAAATCCAATGTACACCAAACCAACGGGTTTGGTAGAAGTTGCACCAGTAGGTCCCATAATTCCAGTTGTAGAAAGTCCAATATCGGTTCCACTGATGGCTTTAATTCCTTCCGCCATTTGTTTAGCTACTTCCACACTAACTGATCCAAATTCAACTATTGAATCTTCATTTACTTTTAATAGCTCTACTTTTGCAGCATTGCTATAAGTAACTAATCCTCTCTCAAAATAATCGGAACTACCACTTATATTGGTCAACCTATTGCTAATAATTCCGCCTGTGCAGGATTCAGCAATAGCAATGGTTAAACCTCTTTCTTTAAGTAACCGACCAATCACTTCTTCCAAAGATATATTTTCTATTCCATAAATATATCTGCCAACTAATGTGCGAATTTTTTGTTCAATTTCACTTAAACGGTTTATTGCAGAATCTTCAGTATCATCTTCAACTGTTATGCGAACTTTAACTCCAAATTGATTTGGTAGAAAAGCTAATTTAGCCCCTTGAAGCAGTTCATCCAAATTACCAAGCCTGTTAAATAAATAGGATTCTGGCATTCCTGTTGTTAAAAGATTTTTTACTTTTTTAATTTTATTAAGTTTGCCTCTTGCAATTAAAAGTTTTGGAATAACACTAAGTTCCATCAAGGCTTCCATTTCATAAGGAACACCGGGAAGCGATATCAAAATCTTTTTATCTTTCTCAACCCATAGCCCTGGAGCTGTACCTTTGGTATTCTTAAGAACGGAGGCAACTTCTGGAACGAGTGCCTGCATCCGGTTAATTTCAGTTAGCTGTCTGCCTCTTTTCTCAAAGAAAATTTTCAAATCATTTAGTGCTTCTTCATTTATGATTAGATCAGAATTGAAAAACTTTGATATGCATTTCTTGGTAATATCATCGTGCGTTGGACCTAATCCACCGGTTACTATCACAGCATCATTTTTAGAAAGCGCATCATTAAATTCATTTAAAATTTCATCTTCATCATCACCTACAACAGTAATTTTGGGAACTTCAAATTGATTTTCTACCAGTTTTGAGGCAATAAATAATGCATTCGTGTTGATGGTATCACCAATTAAAATTTCATCTCCAATACTGATTATTTGAATTTTCATAAATATTTAATTCATCCTATTTATGATAAAAAGGAGAAAATGCACAAGAATCAAAGAATAAATTGCTGCCACAAAATCATCAATCATAATACCTAAACCACCATCCAATTTCTCCAAATCTCTTGCCGGGTAGGGCTTAATTATATCAAAAATTCTCCAAATAAAAAAACCAAGTACCATATTTAAAATAGTCTTAGGAACTAAAAGAAGCGAGATCCACATTCCCATAACTTCGTCAATAGTGCATTGTGCGGGATCTTTTCCATACACTTTCTCAAATTTATTTCCTATCTGGATTCCGATTACAAAAAAAACAATAATTGCAGGAATTATCACATGAATATTTTCAAACCCGGGAATACAATAAATCAATAAACCAACCAGACTTCCAAAAGTGCCGGAAGCAAATGGAATATATCCGGTATAAAATCCTGAACCGAGTATTTTTTCAAAAGAATTAATTCGCTCCAAACATTTTCCTTACTAATCTTCTGTTGAAATAGATATATGAAATTCCGGTATAAAGAGTAATTAAAGTTACAAGCACCATACAAATGTATATAAAAGTTGGGTCGGTTAACAATGCAAACAGTTTTTCATTTCCCAGATAAATTTGTTTGATAGTTTTTAAAGTATAGATTAGTAAAAGATAATAAATGAAAACCATCTGAATAAAAGTTTTCCACTTTGCCATATAACTTGTAGAAATACCAACTCCTTTATAATCAGCATAAGCACGCAGCCCTGTAATTGCAAAATCTCGAATGATAATAATTAACACCATCCATAATTCTAAAATACCTAAAAATGCAAAAGCAAGAAAAGCTGAAGCTGTTAGTATTTTATCAGCAAGCGGATCTAAAAATTTTCCCCAGTTTGTTATGTAATTAAATTTTCTGGCAAGCCAACCATCATACCAATCAGTAATTGCCGCAATGATATAAACTCCTAAAGATATTTGCTTTAGAAGTGGTTCTTCAGAAAGAAATAACACCAGGAATATTGGCGTTAGAATGATTCTGAGTATAGTTAACTGATTAGGATAGACCATTTATTTATTAAATTTTTAAATAATGTAAGATTGATTAAACTGTTGTTAATGAGACAAAAATTTATTTACTCCTAAATGTCTCCTTGGAATAAATCAATTGCAATCTAACAACAGCAAGTTAGTTTAAAATTCTATAGTCTGTAAAATTTATTTATGATAAGTTAATCCAATTTTTCACCGGTAAGTTGAAAAAGTGCTTCTTTATATTTTTCGCTCGTAACTTTGATAATTTCTTCTGGTAAATCAGGTGGAGGCGGTTGTTTGTTAAATCCAATTGAAATAAGGTAATCTCTTACATATTGTTTATCAAAACTTTCCTGAGCTATTCCCTTTTGATATTTATCTTTTGGCCAAAAACGGGAAGAATCCGGTGTAAGGACTTCATCAACAATTATTACTTTTCCGTTGTAAACTCCAAATTCAAATTTTGTATCAGCTATAATTATTCCTTTAGTTAAAGCGAATTCTGCAGCGGCTTTATAAATTTCTAATGTAGCACTTTTAATTTTCTCAAATATTTCATTGCCAACAATTTTTATAGCTTGCTCTGCAGTAATGTTTTCGTCGTGTTCACCAATTTCAGCTTTTGTTGATGGAGTAAAAATTGGCTCGGGAAGTTTTTCCGATTCTACCAATCCTTCGGGAAGCTTTATTCCAGAAATCATTCCAGTTTTTTTGTAATCGTTCCATCCCGATCCAGAGATATATCCACGAACAATGCACTCAATTGGAACAACATCTGTTTTAATTACCAGCATTGATCTTCCATCCAATACAGATAAATATTCCTGGCAAACTGCTGGATATTCATTTACATCGGAAGTTATAAGATGATTCTTTATAATATTTTTTGAGTAGTTAAACCAATATTCTGAAATTTTGTTCAAGACAATTCCCTTATACGGAATTCCTTGATTCATAATCACATCAAAAGCGGAAAGACGGTCCGATGCGACAATTAAAAAATGTTCATCTAAATCATATATTTCTCTAACCTTCCCTTTTTTAAACAATTTTAGTTTTGGAAACTCAGATTTTAATAAAACTTCTCTCTGCATTCTTATCTCTTTAATTTTTGTTTATAAATATAAAAAGCTGAGTTGATTATTCAAACCTTAATCTGAAATATTGTGGACAGATTTAGGATTCATTCTGATCGATATTGCAATACAATTTCCATATAAATATTATCACCATTATTTTTTTCCAAACTCTTTCTTTCTTGAATATTGATTTAAATTATTATAAGTTCATTTTGAAAAACAAAGTGGTTGTTATGAAATCAAAACAATACCTTGGAATTCTCGGGTTAATATTATTGCTAATTGGAGGATTTATTCCAATTGCAAAATTAAATGAAGAGGTCATTTCTATCTTTCCGGTTTGGAATAATATTGAATTACAGAATGGGTTATGGCAGTGGCGTGATATTTCCTTCTTTGCTGTTACTATAGTATTAATAATTTTTCTTACGATTTACCTGCTTATTGTAAAAAAGTATTTGGGATTTATTGTAACAGGTGTGCTTTCTCTTTTTATAATTCTTATAATTTTTATTGCACTTCTGCAAGTAAATTCAAAAGTATCCGGTGTGGAAGGAGTTTCATTTTCTTTTAGCTGGGGATTAGTGGTTGCAGTAGCATCCGGAATTGCATTCCTATTGGCTGGGTTAACAAAGCAAAAATTAAAATGATTATTTAACAGGAAATACAGGAATCAAATCATAATTATACTTTTCTAAACTTTTAAATTATTTTTGAACTTAAAGAATTATTAGAAAAATTTCTCTTATCTCTTTCCAAACTTTAGTCTTTATAAATTTTTCAAATTCCTTTTCACCCAGGGGAAAACTATTTTTTAATTCTCCATAAGTAAATATCCGTTCAGAATTAAAACTGGACAGCTTTGCAATTTCACTCAACCAAACTCCAATTTTTTTGTCTACTTTCCAATTTCCTTCTGCAGAATTGCCAAATATTTGCAGCCCAATTTTATCGTTAGATTTCTTATAAATTGGCTGAGAACCAATCCATAAAACTTTCATTCGATCATTTAACTCAATCTCTTTATAGGAATTGTCTAAATAACTCTTTATTAACTCTGCTGGAATATTTGATTGTGGCACTTTAAAATCAAACCAACTATCTGCAGCCCAAGCCAGACCAATGCTATGCATAAAATTGTAAAGCGCTTTGTTTAATCCATCTGAATATTTATAATAATTAACACCTGTGGAATCTTCGTGTAACAAATCATTGTTGGCAAATGAATTTCTTGTAGACGATTTTATTTTTATCCCGTAGAAACCGGGATTCAAAGCAATCGGACTGTGAATGGTTAACGTAAATAAATGCCAAAAAGCTGATTGAATAAAGTCCAAATTGATGAATTGGCGTACAATTTCTAAGCTGTTTATTATTTCCTGTTCAGTTTGAGAAGGAAATCCATACATTAAATATGCGTGTACTAAAATTCCAGCTTGCCTAAAATTGGAACAAGTAACTGCAACCTGTTCTAATGTAACCCCTTTGTTAATCAACTTAAGCAATCTATCATCAGCAACTTCCAGCCCACCGCTTACTGCAACACAACCAGATAAGGATAACAGTTTACACAAATCCTTTGTAAATGCTTTTTCAAAACGAATATTACCCCACCATGTAACTTTAAGTTTGCGCTTTAGAATTTCAAATGCAATTTCTTTAAGTAGAGTTGGTGGAGCAGCCTCATCAGTAAAATGAAATGCTGTTTTACCTGTTTGAGAAATTAAATCTTCCATACAATCTACAACAGTAACAGCTTTTGCTGGAGAATATCTTCGTATGTAATCCAAGGTTACATCACAGAAAGTACATTTTTGCCAATAGCATCCGTGTGCAACCATAAGTTTATTCCAATAGCCATCAGTCCAAAGACGGTACATGGGATTTAGCATTTCTGTAATTGATATATAATCATCCGGATTAATTCCTGCTAAATATGGGGAATTAAAATTATCATGCTTAAATAGTTCATTATGATCATTTTCAGAAAAAATTAATGTACCATTATTGCGTCGCAATGTTCTGATAAAATTTTTAGGTTTATTCTTACTATGTAAATTATTAATTATACTTAGCAGCGGAAGTTCACCATCATCGTAAGTAATGTAATCAGTATAATCAAATATTTTAGAGTCTTTTATATTTCTTAATTCGGTATTCACATATCCACCACCAAAAACAATTTTAGTTTTAGGAAAATTATCTTTTACAAATTTTGATGATACCAATGCACCTAAAAGATTTCCTGGAAATGGAATAGTATAACCTACCAGATGGGGTTTATAATCTCTAATTTTTTTAGAAGTTTCTTCAATGATAAAATCCTCAATCAAATTTGTTGTTCGAGTTAATTCCTTAAGAATTGGTCCGAAGGTTGAAAGGCTTGTAGCAATTTTTTCACCGTACCTGCTTAATCCAAAATGTGGTGAGATTGTATTACGGATTAAATTTGTTAAATCATCTATTAAAAGTGAGCAGTAATATTTTGCTTTGTCTTGAATGCTAAAATACCCAAATGCGTCTTCAGGAATTTCCTTTTCGAATGACTTCCCTTTTGGCAGGAAATCTTCATTTATAATTCGGTATGCAAGATTTTGATTTCTTCCTTGTAAAAAATTTATAACTGCATCAATTACATCAATATAATTTTGGGATAACGCCAGGCATCGGATTATATATTGATCTTTTTTTGATTTTTGCCCGGCAATTGTAGAAAATATTTTAGTTAATCCTTCTTTGGAAAATATACGAAGAGTAACAGCTAATGATAAATCAAAATTAATAACTTCATAACCATTTGATTTAAGAAATCCTGCTAATTGAGTTGTAGATGGATATGGTGTGTTTATTTGTGTAAATGGAGGAATTATCAACAGAACTTTCATCACTTAATTCCCCAAATAATATCTGCCTGAACAAAATTATTTTCATCTAAATCAATTCTAAATAATTTGTTGGAATTGAAGTCAGCCACATATTTCTTAATCAGTTCCTTCAACCAAAACAATTCAGCTTTAAGCTTCCAATTTTCACCATCGTGTGATTGTAGAACTATAAACAATCGGTTCTTTAAGTGTTTTCTTTTCTGTTGGCTTTGATTCACATATAGCCATCTAATCAAATCGATTGGATCTTTCTGTGCCTCTTCAATAGTTTTATTATATTTTTTGGGAAATACTGTTGTCTTATGATCAAAGCTTATTCCCATAATTTCAAAATCAACAAGTTTGTCTTTATGATTCTTTGCAGGTTTTACATTGGGAAGCGTGCAGAATATAAATTCTATTGCGTGAGCAGACCAGAAATTGAACCAACGGTTCATAGCGTAATTTGAAAGTAATTCGTAGTCGACTCTTTTATCAAATCTTTCCTTAATGTTTTTTTGCAGATCAAGAAATTTTTCTGTGTGATAAATGAAATTAGTAAGATTATCAAAAATATCATTCTGCTTCATTCCCCAATTGTAAGGATAGTCCAATCGTTTCTTTAATTCAATTTCAATCTGTAGTAATTCCATTTTTACACTTTCTGGAAAAGGAAAATATACTCGTGTTTAAAAATATAAAAACCACCTTTTAATGCTCTGTAGCGCCACAATTCTTTTTGATTCATCTTTCCTTTAGTTTCATCAAAGTTTTTAATGATGGTAGATTTTAGTTTGAATTTTCTTTTTAGAACTTCTTGCATAGAATAAAATCCAAGAGGAATCCATTCACCTCCAGAATACTTATCTCCAATTACCAAGGCAAGATATTTTCTTTTTCCTAAAATTGGATAAATTCCATCAATAATTTGTCCTAATCGATCAAGAAAGTCTTCAATACTTTTTGAATTGGATAAATCACTTTCATCCTTGCTGAACTTTATAATATCCCAATAAGGTGGGTGCATAATTACAAATTGAATCGTTTCTATCCCAATTTTCTGCAATTCTTTTTCAAAATTAATTTTTGTGCTGTCTCCACAAATTATTTTCGATTTATAATCTGAACCAAAAATATCTTCTTCTTTTGCAATATTTAATTTTGCTAATTCAGCAATTGAAGGTAACAATTCAATACCAATTCCGTTTCTACCAAGACGCTTGCATTCAATTAAAGTTGTTCCGCTGCCAAGAAAAGTATCCAAAACCCAATCACCTTTCTTTGTAAATCTCCTTAACAATTGATTTGGAATCTGTGGAATAAAGTTCCCCCAATATCCTGCGTTATGCGCACCGGAGGTATCTCGTTTATCAAATATCCAAAGGCTATCAGTAATAATATCATCATATTGCTTCCAGAGATTCATATTAAGATCGTTTAAAATGTTTTCATCATTTACAGTCAAACTTTTTATCAGACGGCTGATGTAATACTTCGTTCTTTCAATTGTTTTCGTTTCAACTATTTGATTGAGTTCAGTCAACAAATATTCTCTGATGTTATTCTTATTCCCATTGTTATTAGGAATCAAATAATCTATTTCCAGGTTATCGGAATTTTCCACAACATTTTTAAGATCGAGTAAACCATTTTTTATTAATTGTAACTCCTGGTTACTTAACAGATTTCTTAAAACATCAATAGGTTGTAGTTTATTTTTCATTCAATTAAATTCTTGATAATGTTTTGTTAAAAATTAACATAAAACAACTTTAAAAAAAACTGTTTGTGTAACAGAAGAAGGATTGAAGGTTATAGATAAAAAAAGAGGCACTCGGTAATGCCTCTTTGTAACGTGGGCAGAGACGGAATTGAACCGCCGACACATGGATTTTCAGTCCATTGCTCTACCGACTGAGCTATCTGCCCATTCAAATTTGTTGTTCAAAATATAGCGATTTTATTAAAAACCGCAAAAATTATTATTTTATTTGTGCATAAATAATTCTCGTCTACAAATTTGATTTGAATTTTTAGGGAAATCTTGTCTTTTAATATATCTCCACCAATAAATTTTGGAATCATTGAATAAACGACAACCACTATGTTTATTATTGTAAATATTTTCCTTGCGTATTTATTAATTAAGCTAACAGCAAAAAAAGATTTTATAACTTACCTCAACAAGGAAGAATGTGGTTAACCTGGATAATGGAAATTGACTTTTAAGAACCACAAATATTCTTTTCTAATTTCAAATAAATTCACCTATTTTTATCTATGATTTTTCAAATATAAAGTCTAAAAGTGAATTCAAGTATATTTATAATTATTAATCTTCTTCTTGTAATAGCATTTATTAAGCTCGTTTCCAAAAAAGATTTTCTTACATATCTTCAGAATGGACGGTGGCTTTTAACCTGGATTGCAATTGGTATTATTACCCTGATGGACGAATTAACATCAGTCTTTTATGCAAATGCAGAAGCTCATCGGTTTATAGGTGTAAAAGCTATAATTTATATCGCACTTACTTCAGTCCTTATCCGATTCCTTTCTACAAGGATGGTTGAGATAGCTGAGATTTTAGAAGCAAACAATATTAAAGGAGGCGGAGTATATTCGTTTTCTTACATGGTTCTTGGACCAAGTTTTTCATTCATTGCTATTTCATCTATTCTGGTTGATTATGTTTTAACTGCAACAATTTCAACAGCTTCGGCGGTTGAGAACGGAACATCATTTTTAGGAACAAGCCCGGCAATAAATTTTATTCTAAAATTTGGAGTAATCTGGTTTATAACTTCACTCAACATTATTGGCATAAAAGAAAATGCCAAATTTACTTTTCTAATATTCGTTTTTGCTGCATTTGTTTTGGTTAATTTAATTATTGGTGGTGCGTTAAATTTAGATTCCAATTCTACAGGAAAGATTGCTGCAAGTTTTCAAGGATTCATAGGAGATTTAACTGAAGGCTCTCCTTTCATTGCATATGAAAATATAATAATCGGTATAGGAAGTTGCATTCTAGCATACTCAGGTATAGAATCAGTACTTCAAACTGCTTCTCTTGTTAAAAGTTGGAAAGAAATTAGAAAGGCTTATCTGTTTCTTGCACTAACAGTGGGTATCGTAACTCCATTAATCGCATTATTAGTTTTATCATCACCAATAGATATATCAAAGCATGAAACAGACTTAATTCCTGTTTTTGCAGCATTAACAAATGGACAATTTTTTGGGATTGTAGTTGCGATTTTAGCCACTTTTACTTTAATAATGGCAGTTAATACTGCGATGGTAGCGTCAGCAGAATTAATTGAAAAGATAGCTGAGAGATATAATTATGAATCAATTATTAAATTAAATAAAAAACAATCGTTATATAGGATTCACATTCTTAATGCATTCTTTTATTCTGCTATATTAATAATAACAAGCGGAAGTCAGGCAATACTTGCTGAAATGTATGCCGTAGGATTGGTGGCAAGTTTCTGTATAAACACAGGCTCATTGTTGATGTATAGATACTCAAGGGGAACTAAAGAAATTACTTACAAAACTTCCAGAACTGGCACTTTAATTCTTTTTATTATCCTGTTAAGTACTTTTACTTATATAATTATCCATAGACCATACGGAACTGTACTTTGGTTATGTATAACATCGATTGTATTATTTGCAGGTCTGAGAATTTCAAAATATAAGTCTCCGGAAATTAAAGTACGAATGATTACGAGTACTCCGATGGATGTAATTTTTGCAATAGCTGATTCAATAGCTGATAAAGTCCATATTTATTTCCGTCGACCAACTGAATTGGAAGCCCAGGAAGAGCACAAAGATTCAATATTCGTTAGTTTTTACACACCAAGGACAGAACAACCAAAGGCGCTTTCACCAAATCATTTTTCCCTTTCAATCCAACGGAAAATGAAATTATTTGATATGATATTCGGTTTACTTAAGACTATTGAATATGAATTCCCTCCCGAAAAACATCTTCACATTCACTTTGGCTGGCCCATGTCTTCCTGGTTGGATCGAATGTCTATTGGAGTGATGATTTATAATATCATTCACTTACCTAAGAAATTCCCAAAATTTACTTTCCATATGGATTATTTTGGACAGAAATAATTCTAAACATTTTTAGGAATTAGTGCATTAAGAAGTTGCGCATTCCAAAACTTTGTTTGCTGATCATAAATACCAAATCCGGAACAAAACTCCCAGTATGCCCAACTAAATCCTCTTTGCTCTGACAATCGGCTAACGTAGTAAGTCCAATATGCTCTTGAAATCAAATCAGCTTTATTGTACGCACCAAATTCCCCAAGGTAAAGTGGACGGTTATTTGTTGTTGACCAGGAAAGAGCTCTATCCAGGTCTCTACTGAGATTTTCCAATTCCAGCGCAGATGCTAACCATTTAGTGCCTAACCAATCATTGCTACCGGAAACCCATTCTGCACCTTGATGAGTAAAATGAAATGGATTATAATAATGAAATGTAATAATCAGGTTATTTTCATCTTTGGGCAAATTTAAAGTTGATAAATTTTCAACACCGCTCCAATTAGCTGGAGAAACAATTAATGTTCTATAAGGATTTTTCTCCCTTACTATTTTAATAGCTTCAAGAATATTTTGATTCCAGATGTCTGGAGTCAATTGGTTATTCGGTTCATTTAGTAATTCAAAAAATAAATCGCCAGAATAATTTGCATAGCGTGCAGAAATTTGACTCCACAATGAAAGAAATCTCTCTTTATTGTTAACAGGATCAGTCATCATTTCTTCATAATGATGAATATTAATAACTACAGCAAGTCCGTTGGATAATGATTGATTTATTGCCCAGTCAATTCTCTCAAAAAATTTTTGATCAATAGTAAATGGAGTTGCAGTTAATGCGTGAGAAGACCAGCGAATTGGAATCCGAACCGAATTGAATCCCTTTTCCTTAATCAATTGAAAAAATTCCTCTTTTAAAACAACACCCCATTCTCCTTCTGTCGGCGCTTCCAGGGCATTTCCAAGATTTATCCCTCTGCCAAGCCGTTTATTTTGTTCAAATGGATCCAGCGGGTTAGTAAGTGGGTTATCCGTTGGTATAACTGGATTACTGGAATCTTTTGAGCACCCAATATTGAATAACAACAATGCAGAAATTAAATAACTAAAGGAGGAGAGTTTTTTTCTATTTATATATGATTTATTCATTTGCTTTTCAAATTCACTTTTTATGATTTGCAAAATTAGTTGATTTAGTTACATATCCCAAATGGAATAATTCTGTGCCAACAATTCATTTAAATGTAAATATAACCTAAATATTTCTTTCAGAATATTTCACGTATGAAATAAATATTTTATATTAAAAATAAAATAAAATGTTTTTATGGAGGAACGATGTCCACACTAATGGTTAGCATATCTGGAATTAGAGGTCTGGTAGGCGATGGTTTGGAACCAGAAGTTTTAGTTAAATACACTTCAGCTTATGCAGATTTTTGCGGTAGAGGAAAAGTAGTGGTTGGAAGGGATGCAAGAATTTCTGGTGAAATGGTAAAAAGTATTGTTGTTGGTACTCTTTCCGCAAAAGGAATTGAAGTTATTGATATTGGAATTGTTCCTACTCCTACGGTTCAATACACGGTAAAAACACTTAGAGCCGCTGGTGGTATTGCAATTTCTGCAAGTCATAATCCAAATGAATGGAACGCTCTTAAGCTTCTGAATAGTACCGGACAATTTATGACCCCTGAAGAAAATCTTGATTTACAAAAAATCCTGACAAAGGAAAGAACTTATAAAAGCTGGCATAATTTAGGGAAAATTTCTTTATATCAGAATGGATTGAAAAAACATATGGAAGATGTATTTAAACTAAAGTACATTGACAAAGTAAAAATCAAGGAAAGAAAATTTAAAGTACTTGCAGATTGCGTTAATGGAGCCGGAGCATATTGCATTCCTGATCTACTGCGAGAATTTGGATGCGAAGTGATTGAAATGAATTGTGAGAAAACAGGAATCTTCCCCCGTTTGCCGGAACCATTACCGGAAAATTTATTAGAAACAATGGCTGCTGTAAAAGAAGCGAAAGCTGATCTTGGTATTGTTGTGGATCCTGATGTTGATCGATTAGTTTTAATTACGGATAAAGGCGAACCGTTTAGCGAAGAAAATACAATTACTCAGGCTGTAAAATTTGTTTTATCTAAAGAAAAAGGAAATGTTGTTGTTAATTTATCAACTACAAGAGCTGTGGATGACGTTGCCAAAGCTGCTGGATGCAAGGTCTTTCGTTCATCTGTTGGAGAAGCGAATGTTGTAAAAAAAATGAAAGAAGTGGATGCAATAATTGGTGGTGAAGGAAGCGGTGGAGTAATTTATCCTGCATTGCATTACGGAAGAGATGCCTTGGTTGGTATCGCAATCACGCTACAGCATCTTTTAGAATTTGGAAAAACAATTTCCGAATTGAAAGAAGAGTTGCCAAAATATTATATTGCTAAAAGAAAAATTGAGCTGAAGAATACGAATCCAGATTTAATTGTTAATGCTCTAATTGAGAAATTTAAAAACGAAAATATTAATACTGAAGATGGTTTACGAATCGATTTTGAAGATCATTGGGTGCATTTCAGAAAATCGAACACTGAACCAATTATTAGATGTATTACAGAAGCTAAAACAGTTGTAGAAGCTGAAAAATTTATTGATAAATATTTTAGTGAAATTAAAAGTATGATGTAAAATTAATTTCATCAATTTGAACATATAAAAATAAAAGTTGAAAGTAATGAAGTAAAAATTTATAATTTTCATTACACTTACTTAATCCGCACTTTTTTATACAGCTTGGGCAACGTACTTAAATATTAGAATATAATGGCAAAGACCTCCCAAAATTACAAAGATGTGCCATACTTCATGAAAGCCAAACACACCAGGTACAAAATTCATTAGTTTGAAACTATAAATAACGGATCCAAGAGTAAAGATAACTCCACCGAGGAATAACCAGATTAAAGCACCTGTTGGAAATACAGTAACAATTTCATTCATTGCAATTAATGCCAGCCAACCCATTGCTACATAAATACTCGCAGAAATCCATCGGGGCGCTTTGATTATAAACAGCTTTACAATAATCCCAATTATTGCAATCAACCAAATAATAATAAGCAATCCCCATCTCCAAAAACCAGTAAGCAGGTTTATACAAATAGGAGTGTAAGTCCCAGCAATTAAAATAAAAATTGCAGAGTGGTCAAGCTTACGTAAAATTTCAATTGTTTTTGGTTTTGCAGATGTTAGATGATAAGCTGAACTTATTGAGAACATTATAATCAAACTCATTCCGTAGACAAGCAGTGAAATTAATTTTATTAAATCACCTCTACAAGTGAAAATTAAAAAGATTAATCCTACCAAAGCTGAAATTGCCGTTACGAGATGACTTAAACCACTAAATGGATCACGGAATTTATGAAACAAATTTACTCTCTTCTAAATGCTGGGATATTATAAAAAATTTTAAGGAAATTAGGGAATCTTAATTACATCAACCTTCTTCGCTTCTTAAAGTAGCTGAACAAAGCTTTATCAAATGGCGTAGATGTGTCTATCAGATTGTACTCAATATTGGAGTTAAGACATTCTTCTTTGATCATTTCAATAAATTCTTTCATCGCAATCTGATATGCTTTCTGAATCTGGTGCGGTTGTGTTGTCATTTCTTCCGCGGATTCTAAATCTTTAAAAATTGCATCTCTGCTAAAAGCAAAACTCCTTTCAATTGGATCCAGAACCTGGAAAACTATTACTTCATTCTTTTTATATCGGAAATGCTTGAGTGCAGTTAGCACAGATTTTACATCATCAAAAAAATCGGAGATGATAATTACCAATCCTCTTCTCTTTACTTTTTCGGCAACAGAGCTAAGACAATTGGCAGTTTTGGTAGTACTTGTAGGCTTCACCTGGCTTAAAGTTCTAAGAAGCTCCGGCAAATAACTTTTGGAAGATTTAGGTGGAAGAAAAGATTCTATTTTGTCTGAGTATAGTGTAAGCCCAACCGCATCCTGCTGCTTCTGCATCAAATAAATTAAACTGGCGGCAAGCATAGAAGCATAATCCAATTTCTTAATATTATTTTCGTAGCCATAATCCATTGATTTGCTAACGTCAAGAATAAGATGGCAAACTAAATTGGTTTCTTCTTCAAATTGTTTTATATAAAATTTTTCTGTTTTACCGTAAACTTTCCAATCAATATTTTTTAGGGAATCTCCTTGCATATAAGGTCGATGCTCACTGAACTCAACACTAAATCCGTGGTAAGGACTTTTATGCAATCCAACCAGAAATCCTTCAACAACCAGCCGTGCTTTTAATTCAAGAGAATTAAGTTTAGAAACAGTCGAAGGATCTAAATATTTTCTATAGTCAAGTGTAGTTTCTGTCATTTTTTTGATTGCAGATTTTGCTTTAAAATATCTTCCGGCTGCATACCCAAGGTTTGCAATTCAGTTTTTGCAGAAGCTGCCAGTTCATTATTTGGATAAGTATCAATGAACTTCTGGAATGTTATTTTAGCAGCATCAAAATCCTTAAAATCATTTGATTGAACAAATCCCTTCATAAACAATGCTTTTGGGGCTTCTTCACTTTTAGGATATTCTTTAAATATTCTATCATAGTATTGAACTGCTTTTTTTAAGGATTCTTTTCCATCAGCATTCTTTACTGCATTGCCATGATATAATTTTGCAATTTCAAAAAGTGCCTTGTTTGCCAACGGACTTTGGGAATGTTTCTCAACAATCATTTCATAAGAATTAATTGCTTCGTTTACTTTACCTTCTTTTTGAAATTTCAGAGCATCATCCCAAAAACCTTTATCTGATTTTGAGCACCCGGTAAAAAACAATATCATTGCAAAAATAGTTGATAAACCCAAAAAGTATTTATTCATAAATTTACTCCAAAGAAAAAATGGTAAAAGAAATAATTCTTCTATTAGAATAATACTAAATCAGGAGATTGGAGACAAGTCAGGATTTGGTTTCATGGAATCGCCCCTTGACCAGGAAACTTTTCTGCCTAACGATGCAAGGATGCGTTGAATCTTAACGGTACCGTGAATTGGATCATCGATGAGATTGTGTTTCTTAGGATATATTTTATATTTTTCCCGGTAGATTTTTGGTGTAAAATTAGGCATTACAATGTTTGCCCCAACTTGCAATGCTTTTTCTCTACCAAGTGAATCGATTGTAGCAATTGCAGTTGTAGCCGGAATGTGAGTATTCTTTAAAAGTATTCTGCCTATTGCAATTGTTTTTAAAGTTAATTCAACGCTTCCAATTGATTTATTCCAATAAGGAGTATTCGGCGAAGGTACAAACGGACTAAAAGAAGCCATATCTACATCTAATTTTTTACAGAGCAGCAAATCATCAGCAATATCTTCTGTAGTTTGGAACGGTAAGCCAATCAAATTTCCACTACCAACCTGAAATCCAATTGATTTTAGAAATTCTATGTGTTCAAGTCGGTCTTGCACTTTTTGGGATTGGTGATAGATTGAGTAAAGTTTTGGATTTGCCGTTTCGTGCTTAAGCAAATATCTATCTGCACCGGCATATTTCCATGTTTTGTATTCTTCAAATTCCCGTTCACCTAAACTTAAAGTAACTGCAACATCCGCATCTTGCTTAATTGAATAAATTATATATGCAATTTTATCAGTATCGAAAGCAAAATCTTCACCACTTTGAATTACAATTGTACCTATCCCAATATTAGAAATAATTTTGGCGGTTTCAATAATTTCATCCGGCTGCATTCTGTAGCGTTCAAGTTCATTATTTCCATTTCGGATTCCGCAATAAAGGCAATCCTGTTCGCAGAAGTTAGAAATTTCAATTATTCCTCTAAGATGAACTTCATCACCACAATATTGTTTACGAACTTCATCTGCTTTTTCAAAAAGACGTCTGGTATCTCTGAAATCAGATAACTCAAGAAGATAAATTATTTCTTCTCTTGTTAATTCATTTTTATTTAATATACTTTCTAATTCCATAACAATAGTTAAAAGTAAACGTCTCTTTCTCCGTTAATAAACCACTAAAGCAAAACACAATAATCCTGCCATAAGAGTTAAAACATAATAATTCAAAAAAATCAAGCATTTCATTTTGGATTTCTTAAATGAGAGAATCTTTTCTTTCAAACTGTGTTTTTTTTCTTAAATGGAATAGAATTAATTAACTGGAAGTTGCTTTTAGACTGGAAAAAAAAGCCCCGCCATATTGGAGGGGCTTTCTAAAATGAATGTAAAATTAAGGTTTACTTAACTAAAATCATTTTCTTCGTGCCTGTAAAGTTAGTTCCATCAACACCCTTTACACTGATTGAGTAGAAGTATATTCCACTGTTGAAATTAACAGCATTAAAATTAACTTCGTGAATTCCTGCAGCAAAATTGCCATTAACTAAGCTGGCAACTTCTTCACCAATAATGCTAAATACTTTTAAGCTTACTTTTGAATCTGATGGTAAGGCAAACTTAATTAATGTATTTGGGTTAAAAGGATTTGGATAATTTTGTAACAAAGCAAATTCTGTTGGAACAGAATTTACAACCGCTTCAGTAGTGCCAACTGTTTTTTTGGCTCCACTGTAATCAACCTGAACTAATTTGTAAGTATAAGTTCCGTTGCTCAAATTATTATCAGCAAACTGATATGATTTCTTTTCATTGGTTGTACCAAAACCAGGAATGAATTTTACCATTTCACTATTTCTGTAAACTTCAAATCCTCTGTTGTTCAATTCAGAAGCTGTTTGCCAGTTTAATGAAACAACATTTCCTTTAACTACTGACGCAAAGGATGCTAGTTCTACTGGAACAATTGCTAGAAAATCTGTAAAAAACCTGGGCTGTAATTGATACCCAGCAGCTGGATTTGTAGAACTGAATTGAGTAATAACTCCACGAATATCACTTGGCCAGGATGGCTCTAAATTACCATCTATGTCTGTATCGCTATCGATCCTAACAATAATGGTATCGGTACCAGTCACGCAAGTCAAATTTGCACTTCCAGATGTTGGCCAATTACCAGAAACTTTTGTTAGATTTTTAAAAAGTACAAACTCTGCTTCATAATCTTCCGGAGTTGCTTTAAATTGTGCTAAGGTAAGTTCTTGCTCAATAGGTAAAGCGGCACTGTCTTTATAAACTACAACATCTGTATCAGTTAAAGGAGTAATTTCTGTTAAACCATTATAATGATCAATGAAACCAGTGATGCCAACACTATCTCCTAAACTAAGCGCTGGGCTTAACAAACCACTTTTAAAAGTAGCAATACCAGCAGTACCATCCCATATATAGTAGGAACGGTTAGAGGTTTGATAATTAGGAGTGAATACTACTCCTTTAACGTATACAGTATCAGTTTTTCTATCAGGGATGTTATCAGCATTCAAATCTTCACGCGCTTGAATGATATCTAAAGCATTAACTTTAAATGCAGCAATGCCATTATTAGAAACTAATTGATAAATAATAAATGAATCATCTGTTGGATTAACTTTAACTGTAACATCCGCAGTTGCATTTGCATTTGCATTATAAACGTTAGTTAAAGAAAGCGTTAGAAAGTGTTTTGGATATTTTTCAGAAGTTGTAATATCATAAACCAACATGGTCAATCCAAAAGTTGCATCATTTCTTCCAATGACAGCAACATATTTCCTTCCTGCTCGTTCAAAATATTTTACACTATGCCAACCGGAAGCAATTACACCTGTGTTGATAGTATCTACATTAGCTCCGGTTCCATCAATATGTATTGTTGGGGTTCCAGCTCCATTTACCCAGAATCCACCTTCCTGATTATCAGCGATCGGTGAAATACCTCCTCTGGCAAGACCTGCTGCAGAAAGTGATATATCTGTTGCTGGTGCAAAAACTGTCCCATCAACCGTAGAAAAAACATAAATAACATTGCTTGAACTACCACTACAATAAATTTTTGTAGTCACACCAGAACCAGTTACCTGGAAAGCATCACCAGCACGTTGCGCAACAGCTCCTGACCATGCAACAGTTGGTACTGCTGCTTCATTAGCCCACTGATAAAGTTTTAACTCCCCTGCCGCTAAGGCTAAATTACACGCATAAATTTTTCCATCTGCTGTAACGCGGACTAAATTTAAATTGAATGTTCCACCAGAAACACCGGTCATATCCAAAGTTCCAAGCTCTTCTCCAGATAGTGCATTTAGAATATGGATTGCGTATGGAGTTGTTTTACTTGCAACAAGTAAATGTCCAGTAACAGGATTTACAGCAAGGGCTCGGAAACTATTATCGTTTGCGAGCCAAGGATATGCGCCAGCACTTTTTTCCCACAATTTTGTGTACTGTGCATTACTGAACCCAACCACTAACAATAGCGTAATTAAAACAAGGAATAATTTTTTCATTGGACCTCCAAATTAATGTTAATAAAAAGTTTTTTTAGAAATGTTTTCATCAAAAATTAGAACTTGTGGATGGTTAATAAATCTGAGACTAACCTAAATAATAGCAATTAATAAAGCAAATTAATTTTGCTTATTATCGGTTTTAATTACTCTACAGCGCTTTCAATAATTTCAACAAAAGAGTCTTCTGTATTAATCTTATACTTTATTCCAAATGCAATTGTTATGTTGTCTTTTATATGTCCATGTTGGAAATTATAAATGATTGGAATCTTTAATTTCCCAAAGTAATCGTTAATAACTTCATTTAATGTTAATGATTTTTTAGATTGATCAGTTTCAAAGCAATCCACAAATCTTCCTATAATAACTCCCTTAATCTGCTCTAATATTCCAGCAAGTTTTAATTGATTTAACATTCTATCAACTCGGTACGGGGCTTCCCCAATTTCTTCAAAGACAACAAGTTTATCTTCAAATGATGGAAAATATTCTGTCCCCATTAGTGAAACCAACAGACAAAGATTGCCACCGAGTAATTCACCTTGAGCTTTACCAGGACGAAGAATATTAAATTTTTCATTGTCTGGATTTTTAACTTTTCCAAACTTTTTATTTGAAGTTATCAATGCCCAGAACATTTCTTCTGTAAACTTGCTAACTTCTCCACCAAAATCTACAGCCACCATAGGACCAGCAAAAGTGATTAAACCAGCTTTCTTGTAAAATGCCATCTGGAGTGCAGTTATATCACTATAGCCAACAAATATTTTAGGATATTTTTTTATTAAATTATAATCGATTTTGTCAAGTAATCTTGGTGAGCCATATCCTCCGCGTATACAAATTATTGCTTTTACTTCCTTTTTGCTAAACATATAATGAAGATCAGCAACCCTTTGTTCATCACTACCAGCTAAATAGCCAATATTTTGTCCAACATTGCTACCAACTTCTATCTGGTACCCTAAACCTTCAAGGTATCTAACACCTTTTTCAATTTTTGTCAGATCGTCGGGGGTTGATGCTGGCGAAACGATACCAATTAGATCCCCTTTGTTCAATTTAGAAGGTTTCAATATTTTCATATCCCCTCCGGACAGTTAAAATAAGATTATTAAATTTAGCCGTTAAAATAAAAATTCTTATCCCACTTTGCAAATATGATTTTTCAATCCTGGTTTAACCAGTAACAGAACAATCCTCATCTCCCATTTTCTAATATACAATCGTGCCGCTTCCACTCTATCAATTTTGATTTTATAAAATCGATAACCAATGAATGTTCTTTAGTACCACTTGATTCCACTTTAAAAGGTACTCCAAATGAAATGTATACAATCTTAGTTGAATCTATTTTACCAAACTCTTTAATTATTTTACCATTACCCCAGGCATCGGTTACTAATGCAATTGGAACCACATATGCATCAGTTTTTTTTGCTAATTTAATTCCCATTGTATTAAAGGAAGCTGCATCAAAAACAGAACTTCTTGTCCGCTGTGGAAAAATTATAATCGATCTTCCCCTTTTAATATTTTCTTCACCCTGATTAATTACATGTATAAAATCTTCACGTGGATTACTTCTTCCAACTACTATCGGATTTCTACTTTTTAATAGAGTACCAAAGAAAGGAACATTTAGTAACTCCTGCTTCACAACAAAAGTAACATCCTTTTGCGGTTGAATTAATAATGGAAGTACACTTGTTTCTAAAGTGCTCATATGGTTGGAAATAAATATGGCAGGACCTTCAAATCCTGAAATGTTTTTTAAACCCGATATATCAAATTTTATCCCAGCTTTTTCCAACCCACGCATAACACCCAAACTTGACTCTACCCATTCTTTATTTCCATAATTATTTTGTTTAGCGAGTTTTCCACCTCGAAGCACTATACCAATGAGATGAATAAAAAAATTTACTGCGGTACCTTTTAAAAAATGAGCGTTACTTTCCGAAGATGTTTTGTATACATCTTCCTGGGTTAATATTAAATTTTTGTAGATGTTATTTATCAAGAAAATTAAATGTTATTTATTGTTGGCAAAAATAGCAAATATCAATCATTAAAAAAATTTTATTTATGTGTTTGATATTTCCGCTTCTTATTCCTTATTTTGGCACACATATATCCGAAAATTATCTGGAGCTTAATATGGCACAAACCAAAAATGAAAAAGGTATTTTCAGATCTTTTTCTAAAAATTTCTGGACTGTTATTACGATGGAATTTTTTGAAAGAGGTTCATATTATGGTGTAATGTCAGTTCTTTCAGTATACCTTGTAATGAGTGTAAATGAAGGTGGATTAGGTTTTAGTAAAGAAAGTGTTGGAATAATTAAAAGTACTATAACTCCCCTATTATACTTCTTGCCAATTTTATCAGGAGCCATCGCAGAAAGGTTCGGCTACCGTAAAACTTTAATGTTTGCTTTTACAGTAATGAGCGTTGGTTATTTTCTAACAAGTATGGTAACATCATATACATTAGTCTTTCTAAGTTTACTTCTGATGGTTATTGGGGCTGGCTTTTTCAAACCTATAATTTCCGGAACAATTGCCCGCTCAACGGATGAAAAAAATTCAACCGTTGGATTTGGTATATTCTACTGGTCGATAAATTTAGGTGCCTTTATTTTCCCTCTATTTCTTATTCCAATATTAAAAAATATTTCTTGGTCTTATATTTTTTTAATGGCAGCCGTTGGAACTGGCTGGCTTCTTATTCTAAACTTTTTTGTTTATAAAGAACCAGCTAAACCAGCAAGTACAAAAAGTGTTTTAGAAGTTTTGAAAGGAGCAGTTTTAGTACTTAAAGATTTTAGATTCATTCTTATGATAGTAATTTATTCTGGTTTTTGGATTCTCTATTTTCAGATGTTTGATACGGTATTATGGTATTTAAAAGAACACGTAGAAATGAAACAAGTAAACAGTTTCGTAAATTCATTTCTATCGCTCTTTATGTCAAATCCCGCATGGAAGTTTGATGCGGAACATGTTACAGTGATTAATGCGGGAACAATCATACTTCTCCAAATAGTTATATCGAATATTGTAAAGCATACCAAAGCTCTTCCTACAATGATCATTGGAATTGGATTAGGAACTATTGGAATGGGAATTTTAGCCATCTCTACCAACGCATGGGTTTTTATAGCTGGTATAATAATTTTTTCAATTGGAGAAATGACAGCTCATCCAAAATATATAAGTTATGTTGGATTAATTGCTCCCCCGGATAAGAAAGCCCTTTACCTGGGTTATGCTTTCCTTTATGGAGTTTTAGGAAGTGGAATCGGTGGTGTTTTAGGTGCTAATCTTTATGTTCATTTTGTTGATAAATTAAATCAACCCGGTACACTATGGCTAATTTTCTCGATGATTGGAGTTGTTACAATTGTTGGGCTTCTTCTATTCAATAAATTCCTGGCACCAAAACAAGGTGTAAAAAACTGATTTCCTTTTACTAAATCTTAAACTACTTTAGGAAATAAAAAAGCCCTGAAGAGAAAATCTTCAAGGCTTTTTTTGTGACCCCAACGGGACTCGAACCCATATTATCGCCGTGAAAGGGCGGTGTCCTAACCATTAGACGATGGGGCCATCAAAATATTTTTGGGTGAGTAAAGGGAATTGAACCCTTGACCCCCAGGGCCACAACCTGGTGCTCTAACCAACTGAGCTATACTCACCGTATTCAACTGGGTACGCCCGAGTGGACTCGAACCACTAACCCTCAGCTTAGAAGGCTGATGCTCTATCCGATTGAGCTACGGGCGCTCAATTTGGCTTCTCATTATAAAAATAACATTTTCTTGTCGGGGCGGCAGGATTCGAACCTGCGACCTCCTGGTCCCAAACCAGGCGCGATAACCGGACTACGCTACGCCCCGTTTATCTTTTTTTTATTCTATCACTATTTTTATGAACCTTAGACCTTCCCGATCTTAAATCGGGACGCGATAACCGGGTTAATTTAACTATCTTCATTTTTGCATCGTATTCGAATCTTTTCCTGTTCTTTACTCAGTAACCATCCTTCTTCGGGCGTTAACTAAAAGCCGAAGTTTACAAAAGCATAATACTCTTGTTATATAAAAATCAATTCAAGGAACATAAAAATTAGGTTATAAAGATATGACTAATATGGTTATTATGCAATTCAGTTTATTATAATTTTACTTAATTTATTTGTAATTTTGAATCACAAAAATAAAATCATAAGAATGAATTTCCCTTTTTTCATAGCTAATAGATTTTCTCTTTCGAAGAAAAATTCGAGATTTCTTTCTCTAATTGGTATAATTACAATTGTTGGGATTGCAATTGGAGTAGCTACTCTTATACTCACTTTAACAGTTTTAAGCGGATTTAAGGAAACAATTAGCCGAAAAATTATCCAACTCAACTCGCATATTCAAATTACTTCCTTTAATAACAGAGTCTTGCCTGATTATAAAATTATCAGACCAGCTTTGGAGAATAAATTAAAACCATATGTAGAAGGAATTTCACCCTTCGCAAGTAATTTAGCAATTATCAAATCAAAACGAACAACTGATGGCATAATAATAAAGGGTATTCTTCCAGAATATGATGTATCAAATCTTAAATCATATATAACGGATGGAAGATTAGATTTAACTTATCAAAAATTTCAGCCTTCAATACTTATTGGAAAAAAGCTTGCTGAAAAATTACAAACTCGATGTGGAGATTTGTTAACAACCTTTACAATTAAGAATAATTCTATTCCTTCTCCGGAAAATCCACCTGGAATAAAACAATTTAGAGTTGCTGCAATCTTTGAAAGTGGAATGGCAGAATACGACGATCAATTTGCTTATACCAATCTTTTAACAGCACAAGAAATTTTTGGAATGACAAATAGTGTAAACGGATACGATATTAAACTCAACAATATTACAAAGATTGACAGTCTGGCAAATAATCTTGGCGATTATCTTGGTTATCCATATTATGTCCGGACGATATTTAAAGTTTACCAGAATATTTTCACCTGGATTGATTTACAAAAACGGCTTATCCCAATAGCTCTGATTTTAATAGTTATTGTTGCTGTCTTCAACATAGTTGGCACTTTGTTAATGATAGTTTTAGAAAGAGCAAATGCTATTGGAATATTAAAATCGATGGGTGCAAAAAACAACCAGGTAATTTCAGTCTTTCTTCTTCAGGGAATTTATTTGTCTATCATCGGAATAGTGTTGGGAAATTTAATTGCACTAATTTTAAGTAAATTGCAGCAGGAGTTTAACATAATAAAAATTCCAGAGACGGTTTATTTCATGTCCCAGGCACCAGTTGTAATAGAGTGGCAAAGTTATTTAATTATTTCGGTGGCAACATTAATACTCTGTATACTCGCTTCGATAATTCCAAGCTATATTGGAAGTAAATTTTCTCCAATTTCAACATTGAGATTTAATTAATGAATTTTGAATTCTTTATTGCAAAAAGATATTTGCTTTCTAAGCATAAACTTAATTTTATTACAATTATTTCTATCGTTTCATCAATTGGAATTACACTCGGCGTAGCCGCTTTAATAATTGTACTTTCAGTCTTCAATGGTTTTGGTGATTTAGTAACGTCAATCCTTGTTAATTTCGATCCACACATTAGGATTACATCACTTACCGATGGAAGTTCAAACAAACTTGAACAACTTGGAATGCAACTTAATAAAACCAACCACATTATTTCTTATACACCATTTGTCGAAGGCAAAACAATAATCAAGTGTGAAAGCCGAATCAGTATTGTAGATTTAAAAGGATTTGATTATAAATCGGAAAATACAAATTGGGGATTTAAATCGAGTTTGAAATATGGTAAATATAATCTTAACGATAACGAAGATGGAATAATTATCGGTTTGAACCTTGCAACAAAACTTCAAAGTTTGATTGGTGATAGCGTAGCTGTTACTTCATTTAATAATCTAAGTATGTCAGCTCTCACCTACGCAATGCCAATAACTAAAAAGTACATAGTAAAAGGAATATTTGAATCCAACAACAACGATTATGATTTAAATTATGTTTTTACTTCTCTAAAGTCTGCTCAAGATTTATTAGGATTGAAAGACGAGGTTCAGGGTATTGAAATTCGATTAGACGATATTAAATTTTCCAACGAAATTAAGACCCAACTTGAAAGGAATGTTAATAAAAATGAATTTAGCATTAGTAGCTGGTACGATTTGCACAAAGACCTGTACTCAATGATGCAAATTGAAAGATGGGTTGCCTATATTATTTTAAGTTTGATAATTGCAGTAGCAACTTTTAATGTTCTCGGTTCCTTATCAATGTCCGTCATAGAAAAGAAACAAGACATAGGAATTCTGCGATCAATGGGGGTTAAAGATAAATCTATACTTAGGATTTTTATGTTTGAAGGTGTACTGATTGGAATAATTGGAACAATTGCCGGAAGCCTGATTGGTTTAATGGTAGTTTTATTACAGGAACATTTCAAACTCTATCCATTAGATCCAACCAGATATATTATTGATGCTCTCCCCGTTCAATTAAGGTTATCTGATTTTTTAGCCGTTGCAGGAATGTCATTCTTTCTTTCATTTATCGCTTCTCTTTATCCGGCAAAAAGAGCCACTAAAATTGCGTTAATAGATGCAATAAAATGGGAGTAAAAAGATTGGTAATTACCGGAAATAATTTATGTATTGAATCTGAAAATGAATTGTAGAATAAAATAAAAAAAGTATGGAAGATAAAATTTTAATAGCGAAAAATATTTTTAAATCCTTTGAGAACCAGCAGAAAAAAAAGCTCCAGGTTTTAAATGGAATTTCTTTGGAAATTATAAAGGAAAAAATAACTGTTGTAGTCGGAGCTTCAGGTGCAGGCAAAAGCACACTTCTCCATATCGTAAGTGGATTAGATAGACCTGATGCTGGAAACGTGTGGATAAATAATAAAGAAATATTTCAGCTAACTGATAATCAATTGGCAAATTTTAGAAATTCGCATATCGGATTTGTTTTCCAGTTTCATCATTTGCTGCCAGAATTTACTGCGGTTGAAAATGTTGCCATACCATTGATGATAAATAATAGCTCGCTTAAAAATGCACTGGAAAAAGGAAAAGACCTTTTAAAGATTGTTGGACTGGAAGATAGAATTCATCATAAGCCAGCCGAGTTATCCGGCGGAGAACAGCAAAGAGTTGCAGTAGCAAGAGCGCTTATAAATCAACCTGAAATTATTTTTGCCGATGAACCAACTGGAAATCTTGATTCTGCAAACAGCGATATTCTAAACAATCTTTTTGTCAATCTCCGGGATGAATTTAGAACTACTTTTGTTGTTGTAACTCATAATCCGGAATTAATGAAACTTGCAGACTATGTTTTTGAAATGAAAGATGGGAATATTGTGAATAAATGATAAATGTATAATGATGAAACGAATCACCTTTTTGAAGTTAACCATTACAAAAAAAAAATTACCTCGTAAAAAAAAATTCAATTACTTTTAGAAAAATACTTTTGTTTATTTACGTCTTAATATTACGTATGTAATAATCTTTCCAAATTCCGCAGTTTCTAATTCTGTTAAATCACTTCTAACACTTTCTATTGCGATGTTGAGCCATCTTGTATTTAAAGTTCTTATTGCACTTTGTAATTCCGATTCATACTCTTCAACATTTATCATAACTAATTGAGAAAATTTAATTACTGCTTTTACATTAACCAGGTTATGAATAGAACTATTATTTGCAATTAAAATTAAATCAGTATAATTATCACGGTTACGAATGCAAAGCTCAATTGCCAGAAATCCAGCCTGTTTCATTTCGCTAATTTTATTTAGAGCTTTTAAATTTCTATCCGAAGCTATTTCAATTAATTTTGAAATAGCCTCATCTACATCGAATCTACCCTTCAATCCTATTTTGAATGCATTTTCCAACGCATGATTAATAACATCAGGAATCGCTGATTTAGCTTTCTCTTGCAAAGCGCTATTCAGCGTAATATTTTTAGAAAGTTTAATAACCTCTTTATAATTTCCTTCTGCAACAAATTCATCAAGTGTTTTTGGTTTTGTTGTGCTTGGTTTTGTTTTTACACCTCCCCACCCAACAAAATCCGAACTCCTCTTATTTAACTTTGTTTTTATACTTTCTAATAATTCTTCGTTTTTCTTTTCAACTGAAAGAATTCTGATTTTGTTAAAAAGTAGTTTCTCCAACATATAAGAATAGGATTCTGTATCAATTTTAAAGGATACAATTACCTCTTCGCCAATATTTTCAAAAAGAAAAGATGTAACAACAATATTCTGTTTGAGGTACTTAATGGTATTAATTAATTCCTTAACAACCTCCACTTTTTCTTTTTCTACAACTAAAATTATACTTTCAAATTCCATTTCTTATTTAATTTAATGTAGGAAGATTATTTGTAGATAAACTTATTGATTTAAATAATACTCTGCACGATTAATTATCTTAGTAAGTATTTCTGAAATTCTAATATCAAACAGCCTGGTACCTGCAGCATTGGTATGCCCGCCTCCTCCAAATTCTTCAGCAAGCAGATTAACTGGAATTGTTCCTTTGGATCGCAAACTAATTTTTACACCATCTTTCATTTCAAAAAAAAGCAGCCCAATCTTTACTTCTTTAATGGAAAGGCAATAATTTACAAAACCATCAACTTCAGATTCATCAGCTCCAGTTCGTAAAACTGCTTCTTGTGTAACAACCATATATGCAATTTCTTTGGAATGGTTAAGCTGGATTGAAGACAGAGTTTCACCTAACAATTTTATTTTGCTAAAATTACTTTGATCATAAATCTTATCATAAATATCAACCGGATCCGCACCGGCATCTAAAAGTTCCGCTATTATGTGATGGATTTTTGAAGTTGTGCGGTCAAATCTAAACGAACCTAAATCCGTCATGATAGCTGCATAG
The DNA here is from genome assembly GCA_026390815.1 of Ignavibacteriales bacterium. Taxonomy (NCBI): domain Bacteria; kingdom Pseudomonadati; phylum Ignavibacteriota; class Ignavibacteria; order Ignavibacteriales; species Ignavibacteriales bacterium. The sequence continues at coordinate 182,586 of JAPLFH010000012.1, forward strand.
ATTGGCACAGCTATATTTTTAGTCAAATCAACAATATTTGTTTCTTTAATAAATCTAAAAATAATATGTCCGGTTGCTGAGTAGGAACTGTCTAAGAAAAAGTAATTAACAAATTCTTCAGGATGCTGATGATGATCGATACAAATTTTTAGTTTTATGCTTTGATTAAAATACTTTTCTATTTTCACTAATCTATTAGAGCTATTTAAATCAAGAGCAACAAGAACATCAACCTCATCAAAGAGATGAGCATGCTTTTCTACATCAAATTTCTGAATTATATTTTCCGGATCAAGGAATTCTAAATAATAAGGTGTTTTGCTATGGTTGATAATATTAACCGTTTTTCCCAATTTTTTCAAAATCTGGCAAAAGGCTATTTCTGAACCAATTGCATCAGCATCCGGATTAACATGAGTGGAAAGAAGAAATGAATTATTCTCGCTGATTATTCTTTTCAATAATAAAAAATCAATCATAATAAAACATGATAAATGAAAAAATTGATACTCGAATATTCAAAACTATTATAAAAAAGACGAAGTAAAAACTTCGCCTTAAATTTAGCAATTATTTTTCTATGCTGCTCTAATTTACTTGCCAGGTATTACCGCTAAGCAATAATTTCTCTAAATCACCTTAACATTTTTGGGATATGTGCTTCAATTTGTTTATTCATATCACTATTGTAAGTAGGTTTTAAAGAGGTATAATGTACCAATTATTTTTGCTGCGCGGAATGTTATTGTTATTTATTTATCACATATCATATGATATTTTGTAATTAATGAAAATTTTTTTAACTGCACGAACATTGTATGCACTAGATTTAAAAGCAACTGTTAGTACAGTATTGGGACCTTTCTTGAAATCAACAACTTGAGCCCAAAATACAGAATCTGGTCCATCAGGTAGAGATGAAGACCAATACAATTGGTTCCAAAAAGTTGAATCAACAAACCCGCCAACGATATCTTTTTTTAACCAAAGTAGTTTTAATTGATCTATAGGTGGTAAATACCAATTAAGTCCTCTTTGTCTACAAGCCGAAGCGGCATCTTGCCAATTTTTTGGAGGAACTAGATCGCTGGTGTCAGCTACCAAAATATAATTATGTCCTTTAAAAAAGACCTTGCCTCCTCCACAAAAGTCACCTATACTTAATTTTGCTAAAGTAACATCAGTAAAAAATTGTTGTGGTGGATTATTTGTTGATGTGGGTGATTCACTACAACCCACAGTTAATAATCCCAATGAAAGGACAGTTACCAAAACGAAAAAAATTTTCATTTGTTTCATTATCCCTTAAAACAAAAAAAAGGCGAAGTAATAACCTCGCCTGAAATTTAAGAATTATTTTACAATTAAGCGCTAATTTACTTCCCATGTATTACCGCTAAACAATAATTTCTCTAAATCACCTTTACCTTTTTTAGCAGTAACCATTTCAATTTGTTTGTTCAAGTCACCATCATAAGTTGGTTTAGTAATCTGTCTAAAAATCCCAATGGGAGTAGGAAATTCCGGGTTGTTACTCATTTGTCCAAGCAAATATGCAAGAACAACACTCTTGTCAAATTCATTGTGTACAAGCAAATCATTGATGGAATATTTGCCATCGATTAGAGAAACAACTTTTGGAGTAGTTCCATCAATAATAATTCCTTTATCTTTATTTTTTCCAAACACCATCGGTTTATTATTTTCAAGAACCAGAACGTTATCTTCCTTGGTATCCTTTTCAGTCAGTAATTCAAAAGCGCCATCATTGAAAATATTGCAGTTCTGATAGATCTCTATAAAAGCAGTTCCTTTATGATCTGCAGCTCGTTTAAGCATTGCTTGCAAATGTTTTGGATCTCTATCAAGTGAACGTGCAACAAAACTACACTCTGCGCCAAGTGCAAGTGTAACTGGATTAAATGGAAAATCAATGCTGCCGTACGGAGTACTTTTTGTAACTTTTCCTTTTTCTGAAGTTGGAGAATACTGTCCTTTTGTTAATCCATAAATTCTGTTATTGAAAAGCAGAATTTTCAAATCAAGATTTTTACGGCAGGTATGGATGAAATGATTTCCACCAATGCTTAATAAATCACCATCTCCAGTAGCAATCCAAACAGAAAGATCTGGTCGGGCTAATTTAATACCGGTTGCAATTGCTGCGGCTCTACCATGAATACTATGAAATCCATAAGTATTCATATAATATGGAAAGCGGCTTGAGCACCCAATACCGGAAACCCAAACAATTTTTTCTTTTGGAATATTTAAGTCTGGAAATATTCTTTGTGCCTGTGCAAGAATGGAATAATCACCACAGCCTGGACACCATCTTACATCCTGATCAGTTGCAAAATCTTTTGCAGTTAGTTTTACTGCTTTAACATCTATATTATTTTCCATTATTACCTCCTAAAAGTGCATTTAATTTTTCTTCAATCTCAACAGCTTTAAATGGCAAACCTCTTACCAAATTAAACTGAATTACATCAATCAGGTAATCACTTCTAATCATTTTTGCAAGCTGACCAAGGTTAATTTCCGGAATTAGAATTTTCTTAAAGTTTTTTAAAACCTTGCCTGTATTCTTTGGAAATGGATTGAGATATTTCAAATGAGCATGAGAAACTTTAGAACCGTTTTTTCTAACACGATTGATAGCTTCTGTAATTGCTCCGAATGTGCTTCCCCAACCTAATACAAGAAGCTCCCCTTCCTGTTCATGAATAACTTCTAATTCCGGTATATCGTTTTCTATGTTCTTTACTTTTTGTGTTCGCAGGCGAACCATAAAATCATGATTTTCAGCATCGTAATTCACGTTGCCTGTAATATTCGATTTTTCCAAACCACCTATGCGGTGTTCTAATCCCGGTGTACCGGGGATAGCCCACGGACGCGCAAGATTCTCATCTCTTAAGAAAGGGAAAAATCCTTCTTTTTCTGTTCTGAAAGAAACTTTCAAATCGGGTAATTCATTTACATGTGGTACTAACCAAGGTTCAGAGCCATTTGCAAGGTAACCATCCGTAAGAAGTATAACTGGTGTCATAAATTTAGTTGCAATTCTGGCAGCTTCAATAGCCATATAGAAACAATCGCTTGGAGATTGAGCAGCAATAACAGCAACAGGCGCTTCGCCATTCCTGCCATAAACACATTGAAGTAAATCCCCCTGTTCTGTTTTAGTAGGAAGACCAGTACTTGGTCCACCACGTTGAACATCAACAATTACCAGAGGAAGTTCAGTCATTACTGCTAATCCAATCGCTTCCGATTTAAGAGATAAACCAGGACCGCTTGTAGTTGTAAGAGCAAGTGAACCGGCAAATGCGGCTCCAATTGCTGAAGTAATTCCTGCAATCTCATCTTCTGCCTGAAATGTTTTTATTCCAAAATTTTTATACTTACTTAGTTCATGTAAGATATCAGAAGCGGGAGTAATTGGATATGAGCCTAAAAATAATTGCAATCCACTTTGAACCGTAGCTGCTACAAATCCTAATGCAGTTGCTTCGTTCCCGGAAATGTTTCTATATTTACCTTCCGGTAGCTGTGCTGGTTCTACATTATATCGAGTTGTAAATAATTCTGTTGTATCACCGTAAAAATATCCGGCTTTCAAAGCTCTTGTATTTGCTTCAACAATGTTCGGTTTGTTCTGAAATTTTTCCTTAATCCAATTTACCGTTGTATCAATCGATCTGTCGTAAAGCCAATACATCATACCAAGCGCAAAGAAATTTTTACAACGCATTATTTCTTTATTGGAAAGCGGAACACCTTCAAGTGCTTTTACTGTTAGATTGGTAATTTGAACTCCAATAACATTGAATCCTTTAAGAGTATCATCTTCCAAGGGATTAGTTTTGTATTCGGCAAGTTTTAAATTTTTTGCGTCAAAAGAATCTGTGTTTAAAATTATTGTAGCATCGGGTTTTAGATCCTTAAGATTTATTTTAAGGGCAGCGGGATTCATAGCAACCAACACATCTGGATTGTCTCCAGGTGTATGAATATCACTACTGCTGAAATGCAATTGATAACCGCTGACACCATATAATGTACCGGCAGGTGCACGGATTTCTGCAGGATAATCCGGAAGTGTACTTAAATCATTTCCAAAGAGAGCAGTTGTATCACTAAATTGAGTACCGGTTAACTGCATTCCATCGCCGGAATCACCAGCAAACCGCACCGTTACTTCACTTAGAAGTTTTATTTCTTTTTCTTTATTCATAACCTTAATAATTATTTGTTAATTAAATTTGAATTAAAAATACAAAGTCTTAACTGCTTAACCAAATTACTACAATGTTGATTGCAAAATTTAAGACAATTCAATATTGCGGATTTTCAGTTCACACTTTTTATTTTATTTAAAAATTCTTCTGCTTTTATAAATCCTGTTATCCTTTCAACTTCTTTACCATTTGAGTTTATAACTAAAACAGTCGGCATACCTATCACATTAAACATTTTTCTTATTCTTTCAGTTTCATCTGATAAAGATTTAGTCATATCAACTTTAAAAGCATCAAATCGTTTAAATTCATCAATAACTTTGGAATCTGAGAAAGTTATTGCATCAAGTTCTTTGCACGGAATGCACCAATCAGCATAAAAATCAATTATCATTGGCTGGTTCTTAGCTAAAGAAGTTTGATAAAAATTATCCGAATATATTTTCCATTCCGGAGATTTTTCCTCTTTAGGAATCAGCAGGTATATTGCAATTCCAACCACAATTAAAGAAAAAGCATAGTTAAAATATTTAAAACCTTTAACTTTTCTGGCAGATTTATCAAACAATAAAATATAAAGAGAGGCAAGAATCATAAAAACGGGAAGAATATAATTAGCAATATTTTTAGGAAGAATCGGTTGCAAAAAATATAAAGCCATTCCTAAAAGGATAAATCCAAAAATATGTTTTATCGCATCCATCCAAAAACCAGCACGGGGAAGGTTCTTGATCTTACCTGAAAAGAGAGCTAAAAATATATATGGAGTTCCTAATCCAAGAGCCAAAAAGAAGAACATTAAAAATCCATAATAGGGATCTCCTTTTGCACCAACATAAGTCACCAATCCAAGGACAAATGGACCAATACATGGTGCAGCCACAATTCCCATTGTTAAGCCCATAAATATTGAGCCTAAATATCCTCCCTTTGCTCCGCCAGCTTTTGCTACCAATGAGTCTGGAAGTTTAAATTCATAAAGACCAAACATGCTTAATGAAAGAGCAACAAGAACCGCTGCAATACCAAAAATAACAAAAGTGTTTTGCAATAGCGTTCCGAATACAGCACCACTTAAGGCTGTAACCACACCAATGATAGAATATGTAACAGACATTCCTAAAACATAAAGAACACCAAGTAAAAATAATTTTCCAGTGCTGCCTTCACTTTGTCCGCCAAAGTAACCTATGGTAATCGGGATGAGCGGATAGACGCATGGAGTAAGGTTTAATGCAAGTCCACCAAGGAAAACAATTAGTAAGCTTAAAAATAAACCATTGGAAGCGAGATCATATTCCAAAGATTTTTCTTTTGGCTCTTCAATTATTTTTGGTGATGTACCTGCTGATTGAATTTGTTTACCTGAATCAATTTTGGTTTCTGTAACTTCAGCTTTTCCCGCAATAATATTTAATAGAATATTTTCTTGTACAAAATTTGGAGGCAGGCAGGTACTGTTGTTGCAAGCCTGATAATTGAGAACAAACAGAATTTTATATTTTCCAGCAATTGCATCCATTGGAATTTTTAATAAACCGGTTATTGTTATATCCCTTTCATAAACAGAAACTGGTTTTTCAGAAAAATCAAATTTTAATTCTTTTGCTTTTGGATAGATTATTGAAGTTAGTTCAATTTTTTTATTAGCTTGTCCAATCTTTAACACAGTTGGAATTAAATAATCTTCATTTGGTTTGTTGGAGTTAATATGCCAACCATCATCCATGCTTACCGTTACAGAAACTTTAACTTCGCTTCCCGCTACAACACTTTCGTTAGATAAAGTAATTTTTGTCTTTACCAAATCTTTTGATGCATCTGGTTGAGGAAATAAATTACTGTTAAAGAAAATAAAGTAAATCATTCCCAACGTTAAAACACATTTGACTCCTGCTTTTCGGTAGGCTAGGTTTGATGATTTGATTATTGTTTCCCTCATTTTTTCCTCCAGCCTTGAACAATAGGAAATCTTCTTCCGTAGCCAAATGCTTTTGTAGAAACTCTTAAAACTGGTGCTGCCTGTTTTCGTTTAAATTCATTCATATCAACCATTCTTAAAACTTTTTTTACAATTTCAGGATTTCCTACTTCTTTAACAATAAACATGTAATCTTTGTTCTCTTCCAGGTACATTTTTAAAATTTTATCAAGTAATGGATATGGTGGAAGAGAATCCTGATCAACCTGGTTATGTTTCAATTCTGCCGATGGTGGCTTTTCAATTATCTCATGTGGAATTATTTCTTCTTTTCGGTTTATGTAATTAGCCAACCTGTAAACATCAGTTTTATATAAGTCTGCAATAACTGCAATTGCACCGCTCATATCACCATACAATGTTGCATAACCTGTTGCAAATTCGGATTTATTACCGGTTGTTAACAAGAGATAAGCAAATTTATTAGCAAGAGCCATTAAATAAATTCCACGAATTCTTGGTTGGATATTTTCTTCAGCAATATCTTCGGCAACATTTTGGAAAATCGGTTTCAAAACTTCTTTTATATTTTCAAACACTGGCTGTATAGAAATTGTTTTAGATGAGATGCCTAATTTTTTAATAAGTTTCTTTGAATCATTCACACTTCCTTCGCTGGAAAATTCTGAAGGCATCATTACAACATCAACTTTTTCTTTACCTAATGCCTGAACAGCAATATATGTAACGAGAGCAGAATCAATTCCTCCGCTTAAGCCTACAAGAGTTTTTTTGAAACCAGTCTTAGAACAATATTCTCTTACACCAAAAATTAAAGCATCCAAAACTTCTTTTTCAAATATTCCTTCAACTTCTAAAATCGGATTGTACTTTTTGTTAGTATCAAAAATGAAGTAATCTTCTGAAAAAATTTTTCCTAATTGACATAAATTTCCATCGGTATCAAAGCACATGCTTGCACCATCAAATATCAACTCGGTTTGCGCACCTGCACAACAAACATAAGCCAGTGGAAGATTATCAGCTTTGGTAAGAACCGCAAGCATTTCTTTCCGCTGCTCCCTTTTTCCATAAGCATATGGTGAAGCTGATATGTTTATAAGAATAGTTGCACCAAGCTTTACCTGTTTATCAACAGGATCGTTCATATACCTTCTCTTTTTCCAGTAATCAACATCATTCCAGATGTCTTCGCAGATTGAAATTCCCAGTTTCTCATCTTTAAATTGGTGAACTGCAACTACCTTTGCAGATTCAAAATATCTTACTTCATCAAAAACATCGTAGTTAGGAATAAGTGTTTTATTTTGGATGAACTGAACTTTACCATTGTAACAAAAAACTGCCGAGTTAAATACATCCGTTCCAACATCATCCAAATTTTCTGTTATTGTTCCGAATATCAATCCAATGTCAGTTGTCTGCGCAGCAATTTCTTCTGTTGCGGATTTTATCTTATCCCGGAATTCCTGCTTTTCAACTAAATCCTGTGGAGGATAACCTGGTAAAGCAAGCTCGGGACAGATAACTAAATCAACTTTGTCATCGATTCCTTTTAAATATGATTTTAATATTTTTTCCTTGTTCCCTTCAATATCGCCTATCAGCGAATTTAATTGACAGACTGCTATCTTCATAAACTTATATTTTTGTTTTAGGTAAAAATATGAAAGAAGGCATGCTTATACAACGAGAATATTGAAGTTGAAGAGATATTCAAAGTGCAAAACAAATTAAAAGTATTTTGGTGAAATGCTTTATTTCAACCAGATTTTTCTATAACTTCATTTGAAAATTTTTAAGATAAATTGATTTTTAAAAGCATATCACATTAACTACCTGGCATTAAATGGTTTTAACCTGGAATGAAATAAGAAAACGTGCAATTGATTTCGTTAAGGAATGGGAAAACGAAACACGAGAACATGCTGAAGCAAAAACCTTTTGGGATTCTTTCTTTAATATATTTGGAATTACCCGCAGAAGAATTGCCAGCTTTGAAGAACCAGTAAAACAACTAAATAAAGAATACGGTTTTATTGATTTGTTTTGGAAAAGCAACCTGATTGTTGAACACAAATCCAAAGGAAAAAGCCTTGATAAAGCATACAGCCAGGCGCTTGCTTATTTTGGCGGGATTAAGGAAGAGGAGCTTCCTAAATATGTTATTGTTTCTGATTTTTCCCGCTTCCGGCTTTACGATATTGATGAGAATACGTACCACGAATTTAATCTAAAAGATTTGCCAAAGAATATTCATAAGTTCGGGTTTATACTCGGTTATCAAAAGAAAGTTTACAAGGATGAAGATCCTGTTAATATCCTGGCTGCTGAAAAAATGGGGAAGCTTCATGATGCTTTATTAGAAAACGGTTATTCTGGTCACCAGTTAGAAGTATTTTTAGTAAGACTTTTATTCTGCCTTTTTGCAGATGATACTGGAATATTTACAAAGGATAGTTTTCATTTTTACTTGGAGAATAAAACAAAAATTGATGGTTCTGATCTCGGAATGCATCTCGGTTCCATATTCGATACTTTAAATAAAGATTACAAATTCCGTCAGAAAAATTTAGATGAAGACCTTGCTGCATTCCCTTATGTGAATGGGAAACTGTTTGAAGAATTTTTTCCTGTTCCGTCATTCGATAGCAAAATGCGGAAAGCATTACTTGAATGTGCTTCTTTTGATTGGAGCAAAATCTCCCCCGCAATTTTTGGCTCAATGTTTCAATCTGTAATGGATAAAGAGAAGCGCCGTAACCTTGGTGCTCATTATACATCAGAAAAAAATATTCTTAAAGTTGTTAAAGGGTTATTTCTTGACGAACTGCATAAGGAATTTGAAGAATGTAAAGGCAGCATTAAAAAGCTTGAACAATTCCATGAAAAAATTTCTAAACTAAAGTTTCTTGATCCCGCTTGCGGCTGCGGAAACTTTTTAATTATTACTTACAGGGAAATAAGATTACTTGAAATAGAAATTCTAAAAAGAATTCACAAACCAAAGGCTGTTTCGCAATTAGAACTTAATGTTCAGGTGCTTTCTAAAATTGATGTTGATGCTATGTATGGTATTGAATTCGAAGAATTTCCTGCACGTATTGCAGAAGTTGCTATTTGGCTGATCGATCATCAATGCAATATGAAATTATCTGAAGAGTTTGGTCAGTATTTCGTTCGCCTACCGTTAAAGAAATCTCCACATATAATACATGGAAATGCACTAAGATTAATGTGGGAAGATATTATTCCTAAAACTGAGTTGAGTTATATTCTTGGCAATCCTCCGTTTGTAGGAAAGAAGGAACAAAATGAAAACCAGAAAATTGATATGGATTTAATTTTTTCTAATGTGCAGAGTGCAGGTATCTTAGATTATGTGACTTCGTGGTATGTAAAAGCAGCAAGATATATTCAAAACACAAATATCAAAGTTGCTTTCGTGTCTACAAATTCAATAAGTCAGGGTGAACAAGTATCCATATTGTGGAAAGAACTATTTAGCAATTATAAAATAAAAATTCATTTTGCTCACAGAACTTTTAAATGGAATAATGAAGCAAAGGGTAATGCCCAAGTTCATGTTGTAATAATTGGATTTGCTAATTATGACAATAATTATAAACTCATTTATGATTATGATACTCCGAGATCTGATGCCCAGGAAATAAGAGTTAAAAATATTAATCCATATTTAGTCGAAGGAAGTGATTTTGTTGTTTCTAAAAGAAATAATCCGATTTGTAATGTGCCAGTTTTAAATTATGGAAGTATGGCAATTGATGATGGACATTTCATTTTTAGTAATGATGAAAAGGAGGAATTTCTAAAAAGTGAACCGGAGGCTGCCAAATTCTTTCGTCAATTTACTGGTGGATTGGAGTTCTTAAATAATATCTTGCGATGGTGTTTATGGTTAGAAGATATTCAACCTTCAGAGATTAGAAATTATCCATTTATTTCTAAAATTATAAAGGCAGTTAAAGAATATAGATTATCAAGCAATAGGGCAGCAACAAAAAAACTTGCTAACTATCCTTATATGTTTGGAGAGATTCGACAACCGAAGACAAATTATGTTCTAATTCCAAAAGTATCTTCGGAGTTTAGGAAATATATTCCGTTAGGAATTTATCCACCAAGTATAATTGCAAGTGGAAGTTGTTTAATTTTACCTAACTCAAATTACTTCCATTTCGGTGTTTTATCTTCAATGATGCACACAGCCTGGATGAAATATACATGTGGCAGACTTGAAAGCAGGTTTCAATATTCAAATACAATTGTTTACAACAATTTCCCCTGGCCAGAAAACCCAACCGACAAGCAAAACGAAAGAGTTGAAAAAGCTGTAAGCCAAATGCTTTCAGTGCGGGAAAAATATTTCGCAAAAGGTTCTTCGCTTGCGGATTTATATGATCCAGTTGCAATGCCAAAAGATTTGGTAGATGCCCACAAAGAAATAGATGATGCAGTGGATAACTGTTACAGGAAAGAAAAATTTACCTCAGAGCTGCAACGGTTAGAATATCTGTTTGATTTATATAAGAAATATACTCAGCCATTAGTACACGAAAAGAAAAAAGGAAGAAAATAAACTGAACTGGATTTTAGTTAGAAGATTGGAAACATATAAATTAAAAGGGACTTTCTTATTAAGAAAGTCCCTGTAAAAGAATTTTAATAACGGCTACTTGAACCTGAAAAGCTTCTGGTTGTGTTTTTCGGACGAGCTTCATTAACAGTAAGTTTCCTACCGTTAAGCTCAACATTATTTAACTGGTGGATAGCATTACTGGCTTTTGAAGAATCAGCCATTTCAACAAATCCAAAACCTTTGGATGCGCCGCTTTGCATATCTTTAATTATTTTGCAAGTATCAACGTTACCAAATGGTGTAAACTTGTCTTCAAGTTCCTGAGAAGTTGTTTCTCTGGATAGATTACCAATAAATATGTTCATAATAAAAACTCCTAAATAAAATTTAATAAATTGAAAAATTGTTTCTGTAAAAGTAAAGGGAGCTTTGTAGATGTGAACTTCAATAAGGAAACGAAAAGAATCAAATTTTATTGGAGTTATGCAGGATGCAAAATTCAAAATACTAGTGTCAGAATTTATGATCAATTACACTAACGAAATCGCGAGAAGTAAATGACCATCTTCAATCTATACCTTAAAATTTAGAATAACAAGAGGATAATAAATATAAGTTATGTAATAACTCTTTAGGATTGCCATAATTCATTTTTAGATTGATTAACCATGCTACGTGGTGCTGCAAAGAAAATATTTTACACGTAAGATGAATTAATTGCATTTCTTCCTAGTAATTATTTTTATCCAAGACGGGGGAACCGCTACATCTTTTTTAACTGTGCTTGCTTATATCAATTTAATTGTATAAAATAAATAGAGAAGGTCATCTCTAAATTTCTGTTGAAAAGTGTTTACTTATAAAGATTATTCTCTTTTGGCTAATATCATCAATAGAAATTTTGTAAAACCATTATTTTAATCTTAATGATCAAAATTAATAACACTAAATAGTTTAGTAAATTCTTTTATAAGGAGATAAAAATGAAGCGCCAATTTATACTTTTACTTTTTGGTATAATACTCTTTTCAATTAGGAACTATTCTCAAATTCCTAATGCAGGATTTGAGTCCTGGCTTAATGGTAATCCGGAAGGTTGGTCTACAAATAACGCGGCTCCCTCTTACTTCCCAATAACTCAATCAAACCAATCTCATGGAGGAGCATCATCTGCACAAGGATCTATAATTGATGTGCAAGGGTTTGGAGTTCCGGTTGTACTTTCAGCAGGAACTGATGGGGGTGGATTTCCCATAAGTACAAATCCTGCAGCTTTACATGGATGGTATCAGTTTACAGGAGTTGGAGGGGATATATTATTAATTACAACTGTGTATACAAAAAATGGAAATGGAATTGGTGGCGGGCAGTTTTTAGGAAATGTAAATACTACAACTTATTCTGAGTTTGTAGCAAATACTACCTGGATAAATCCGGGCGAAATACCTGATACAGCTTTTATAACTATCCAGATTCTAAATACAACAACATTTTTTCCACATGCCGGTTCTACTTTTATAGTTGATGATTTAGTTTATGGAAACGCAACTTCAGTTGAAAGTGAAAATATACCAGCAGTATTTCAGCTAAAGCAGAATTATCCAAATCCATTTAATCCTTCAACAAAAATAAATTATGAAATTCCAGCAACTGGATTTGTATCTTTAAAAGTGTACGATATGCTTGGGAAAGAAGTTGCTACATTGGTTAATGAAGAAAAGTTAGCCGGTGATTATGAAATAGAATTTGCTCCACAAGGTTTACTTAGTGGAATTTACTTCTATAAACTTAAAGCAGGTAATTTTGTAGAAACCAGGAAGATGATTTTATTAAAATAATTGCAGAGAGCTTACTATTTGCAAACAATTTTAGTATTTAAAATAAGAAAGGGGACTTTTTTTTAGAAAGTCCCCTTTAAAAGAATTACCAACGTGTTGAGTTGGATCTGCTTCTATCATTATTTTTCGGACGTGCTTCGTTAACGGTAAGCTTTCTTCCGTTAAGTTCAACGTTGTTTAATTCGTTAATAGCTGCAACAGCTTTGGAATTATCAGACATTTCAACAAAGCCAAAACCTTTAGATTCGCCACTTTGCATATCTTTAATAATTTTGCAACTGTCAATATTCCCGTATTGAGAGAATTTATCTTCCAATTCCTGGGATGTTGTTTCTTTTGATAGATTGCCTATGAAAATATTCATTTAGAACTCCTTAATAAAATTTGATAAAAATTAGTTTGTTTTGGCTGAAGTAAATGGGACTTTGTAGAGAAGGACTTCAATAAGAAAAGGAAATGAATCAAGTTTTATTGGAGTAAATCAAAATTCGATGTACTAGAGCAAAGACATTTAGTTAATTGAATAACTTTAAATTATGTTAGATCAAATAACTGCTATCAAACTACACTTAATAAGTTAGAATAACAAGAAAATAATAATTTAGTGTATAGAAGTTTTTGATTAGTACAAGTTGAAAGCAAACTAAAATAACTTTCCATTAAATAATTTCAACGCAATCGCAATTTAGAATCTATGTGTAAAACCGAAATTTGCTTTGTGTTCCTGGTAATCGGAAGTATTTCCGGTTGTGATGGAATAAAATGACGAACGTATTACAAATGTTATCATATCAGCATTGGTAATTGATAATCCGGATTGCAATGTAATTATTGCAGATTTTGTTGTGGTAGCATCAGAATAACCCAATGTTAAGGAGTTAGATAATTTTGAATTTAACATCCTGTTATTAATTCTTAAGTTATAAGATGAAGTCGTATTTTTACTTCTGTTTTGAATATCAACAACATTAATTGAAACACTTGGTGTTACAGACCAGCTCATACCGAGCATAGTTGTTAAAGAAAAAGTTAAATTATCTGCCTTAACTTCACTCCCCTTTCTTAAAATATTCAAATCTTCTGCAAACTGAGTTGAATAACTTGCTGATATGGAATGATTCATTTGAAGCAATTGCAGTTGAGTCATCAGGTTAAATGAATAAGTGGAATTTATGTTGTTTACTTTTAGCGTATCGCTTGAAGCATCATTAGACATATTGTTTCGCATCGTGCTAACCACAAATGTAATTTCCTTTATTGGACGGACATTGGCAGAAATGCTGTACATCGCACGGGATAGCGTATAAAGTTTTTGTTTTAAGAGATTATCATTTTGAAATTGAAAGTTACCTTGTATATTGAATTTGTTTTCGAACAAGCGAATACCCGTTGAAAAATAAATATTTCTTCTATCATTTATTAAAGAACCAAGTCCAAGCGAAGTATAACCCGGGTTAATTAATGAATACCCAATTTTGGAGTTAACAATATTATGATTGAAAATTAATTCAGCACTATAAGCAAAATCCGCATTTGACGACAACCTAATTTTATAAATATCATCAATAAAGGTTGGCATATCTGCTTCTGCAATATCTTCCTTATTGTAAGTAGTGCTGTTCATATCTCTTGTAAAAACAGAACCAGCCACTTCTCCCACAAACCTGAACATATTATCAAGGAATTTAATATCCGTATTGGCACCAACAACCAAATTTTCCTGCGGTGTTACACCAAATTGAGAACCTGATTTGCTGGCAGTTGAATCCTTTATAAAAAGATCCTTTGGTAAAGATGCAGTATTGTCTCTTACTCGAATTACATTCAAATCAAAAAATGACGATTCAGCTTTTCCAATTCCAATTTTTAATCCACCCAGGTACCGTGAGTATGCAGAAGAATATGGTCCGGCTTGAATTGCACGCTGAGTTTGCCCTCCAACTATTTGAAATCTAAAAAGATTTGAGTACAACTCTAGCCCACCACCACGAATTGTAACTCCATTTAAAATCAGTGGTGAAAATTCGTGATTAAAATCTCCAATGTGCGCTTTCCCCCAGCCCCATTCCGGATGAATAGCAATTTGATTTATCTGCTGACGTGCAGAATTTCCTTCTGTAGAAAGCATTATATCGAAATCGATGCTGAAATTTTCAAAAAGAGTAAGTGTAGGTCTAAAGAAAATTCTGCCGGATGATCCTGGTCTTCTTCGCTCCCTACCCGAAATTGAGTATAGTTCACCATATAATCCAGCTTCTCCAGAAAGTTTAACAATTGTAGGCGAAATTAATTTTTCTAATCCTTCTTTCTGGATTTCAGTTTTTATTGAGTCGCGTGGTTCTTGTGCAAGAGTAAAAATAAAAGGTACTAGAAATAAAATTCCTAATACAAATAGTTTAATTTTCATAGCTACCCTCGTAAATCATTTCTGGTTAATGATTTCTTTTGCTTCTTCTAATCTTCCGCTTTTATGAAGAACTTCTATTAATCTTTCTTTAAGTATTTTATTTTCGGGCTGAGATTTATATAAAATTATTAATTCATCGCAAACATCATTCAATTTATTTAATTTAATAGCATTAGTTATTAATCCCGAATAGGCTTCATTATCTACTTCATCAGCATATATTATCCGTTTGTATGAAAGTAGAGAATTGTAAAAATCATTTTGCTGTTCAAAGATTTTTGCTAATCCAAAGTGAGCCTTTTTTACTTTTGGATTTATTTTTATTGCCTTTTCATAATCAGCTTTTGCAGTTAACAAATTTCCTAAGGCGCAGTTTAATTCAGCACGATTAATTAATAAAAATAAGCTGGTGGGATATTCTGTGATGTAATTATCTAATAAAATTCCATATTCCTTTTGTTCAAGATTTTGTTTTATAAAAATTAAACTACTTAGAATATTTTCTTCCAATATTTTCAAATCTTCTTTTTTAGATGCATAGTCTCTCCTCATATCAATATTTTCCAGTGATTTATTTTCACTGAGCGAAGCAGAAAGATTCTTTTGTTCTTCATCTAATTTTATAATATTGTATTTGAGAGATAATTTATAATATTCCAGTGCAGATTGCATTTCGCATTTGATATTATAGCAAGACGCTACCTGATATAATACAAATGGATTAAGTGATTCTTGCTCATATGCCCACTTGAAATATCTAAAGGCGGAATCAATGTTGTTAAGTGATTTATATATTATTCCAATTTGGTATTTTGGGTAATAATCATTCGGATAATAATTTAGAAAAAGTCTATTAAGATTTAATGCGTCAACAAAAAGAGAATCTTCCATATATAATTTAAAAAGAATTTTATAAGCGGAATAATTTTGCCTGTCGATCTCCAAAACTTCATCAAGATTTTTTTTCGCTAAAGTTTTTTCCTTTGTCTCTAAAAAGCATTTTGCTGATGAAATTCTGGCTTCAATACTATTTGGGTTCAATTCAATAATCCTTTGATATAAAGATTGGGCTTCTGTGTATTTATCGTCCAGAATATAAGCATCAGCTATTTCCATCATCACTTTCAGATTATTTTTATTAAACAGAATTAATTTTTCAAAAACATCTTTTACTTTTTCAACCCGATCAATCGCCTTTAAGTAATTAGCGTAAATAAAATAAGTTTTCTTTTCATTCGGAAAATCCCTGATCAAGTTTTCATATAAACTAACAACTTTTTCTTTTTCATTCTGATATTGATATGCGTTTGCTAACAACAATGATGCTTCAAAGTTGTTAGGCTCGCTTTTAACAATATCTTGCAAGAGTATACTGGCAGCATTATACTCTTTCAACCCTAACAGTAACTGCGCATAAGCTTTCTTAAGATTAAGATTATTTGGAAAAATTTTTCTTGCTTTTTCAACCTGTTCTTTTGCTTTTTCAAATTGTTTCTGCTCGAATAAAACTCCTGCCAAATTAAGCTGGGCATTTTCATTTAAAGGATCAAGTTCAACCGATCTTCTAAAAAAAGAAGCAGCTTCTAACAAATTTTTTTGTTGATAGAGTAAAACACCTTTATTATAAAAGACGGCTCCAAGAACTTTTTTTGCTTCATCATTTTTCGGATTTAATTCAATCACCTTCTTTAATAACTTTTCTGCTTCATTATAATTATTTTGGGAGGCATAAAGTTTACCAAGAGAAAAAATAACTTCTTCATTCTGCGGATAAATCTTGTCAGCTTTTTCCAAAATTTCTATTGCTTTATCATGTTGTTTAAGGTGATTATAACAATCTGCCAGATATTGATATACACCCAACGGTTGGGAATTGGAATCAAATATGCCTCTAAAAATTTCTGCTGCCTGTTCATACTTTCCAGAATTGTATAATTCGATGGCATTTTTTAGATCGACCTGTGCAAAACATAAGACAGGAAATAATAATAAAATCAAAAATATTTTATTCAGCCTGTGCATATAAATCCGTAATGCTTTCATTTCCAGATGTATCTACCGTAACAACTTTATAATAATATGTTGTTGTTCCGCTGATGTCCTCAAAATAGAATTCTGTAATAAGTTTAGAATTTAATTTTTCATATATACCTGTTGGAACGGAACTTCTGTAAATATTATATCCCGCCAAATCAAAATCAAAAGCTTTTTCCCACTCAATTTTAACGCCTTTAGAATTAACCGAGGCTTTAATGTAACTTATTGGCGGTGGTGGATTATTATCCCGCACAATGACAGTATCTCCTCTTGTAAATTCACTTTCATTTTTTACAGTATCCAATGCTGTAGCAAAGTATATATATGATTTTCCTTTAACTACAGCAGTATCCACATACTGGAAAGGAGCAGAGTCTAAAACTTTTATCTTAATTGGTTTTTGCCCAACTTGATTCCGGTAGATACAATAACTGGTTGCATCCATTGAAATACTTTTACCACATGAAACTAATACATATTTTCCTTCTGCATTTTCTGCGGTAATACTTGATGGCGGTAATGGTGGTTCATCATCAGGAACCGTAATAATTATGCTTACTTTTTCGCTTTCATTATTCATACTATCAACAGCGGATATGCTGAAATAAAATTTTTTCCCCGGCAGTAATCCTTTACCTTTATAACCTTTATCGTCATAGGAAAAAGTTTTTATAGGCTCATGTGTAATCCTTGGTTGTATTTCCATACTCTCACCACGATAAATATAATAGCCGGCAAGATCATTCGCTTTAGAAGGTTTCCATTTTAATACAAGATTTCTTTTTTCTAGTTTATATGTAACATTACTTGGAGGATCAGGTTTTGTAATATCAGTAGCTATAACTGCAACGGAATTACAACGCTCACTTTCATTACCATTCTTATCTAAAGAAGAAACCGAATAAAAATATTGAATTCCATTTTTAACAGTTGAATCCGTATAGAAAGGATATTCTAATGGAATTATTTTCTTATTCAATTTTAATAACGGTTTATCTAATCCAAATGAACGATAAATATTATAACCAGCCCCATCAAGTTCCTGACTCATAGCCCAATTCAGGTTAATTTTTTTATCGCCTGTTTCAGTTACAAGACTTTGTGGAATTGATGGTGGCACATTATCCTTAGGTATAGCCTTTACAATTTCCGAGTGTTTACTCTCTCTACCCATCGGATCAACAGCAGTGATGAAATACTGATAGGCGAGACCATTCTCAATGAACAGATCTTCAAACACTGGTGGATTATAATCATCACGTAATATTAATTTCTTATTAACTTTTTCAAATCTGCCATCTCCGGATTTTCTATAAACAGAAAACTGAACTGCAATGTCATCATAATTTCCAGACCACTTTGGATATTCCCAATTCAGTTTTATCTTCTCATCTCCAACCTCAACTTTTATCTTTAATGGTGCTGCCGGAAATACTTCCTTCAACAAAATCTTTTTATTGTAAGATTGTTTTTCTTTTCCTCTTGAATCTACAACTGTTATTTTATAATCATATTCCTTTCCTTTCTGAGCAGTAGTATCCAAAAACCATCTACCTGTAACTTTTGCAACAGAGAGATTTAAAAATGAAAGTAATCCTCCATACAAATCACTTGATCTTAATTTTCTTAAAATTTCAAAGGCATCGCTTGTTTTAGTTGCTTTTTCCAGGACATCCCAGTCATCTCCAACTATCATTCTTGCTTCAGAAGGATCAATAACAGCTTTAACCGGTTCTTTACTTATTAGCTTAAATTCACTTTCTGATGGCAATGGACCACTTCTGTAAACAAGAAATCCTTCCTGTGTTTTTGGAGGCTCAAGCAGGAAAATGCCAACAGAATCCCCTTTTGTCATTACGAAGAAATTCTCTTTCTGTTGTGCATTTAATACAACTGCAATTAAAAGTATAATCACCATTAATACTTTTTTCATTTTAACCTCTAAGGTATTTGAAATATTTTGTATGAAACTGATGAAAGTCCAAGATTATTTGTTGTACGTACCCGGGCATAAAATCTAATACCTCTCTCTAAATTAAATTTAGTTATATTCTCAGTAACAGACTGTGTACTCGGATCTACATCCGTCCAACCTGAAATAGCTGTATTATTACTTGAAGTACCAATGGCATATTCAAGATATTTTATACTAGATTCCGGATCACTAACATCGTTAAACCTGAATATAATTTCGGTTCTGCCTGGTGTGGGTGGCAGATTTATAGGTGGTATCACATTAAAATTCACTCGAATATCTGGAGTTACCGGTGGTGTATCATCAACATAAAATGGAGCAGTAACACAACGGTAACTTGCCATATTCTGATTATTCTTAGCTCTAATGCTCATAAAATATCTACCATTTGGTAAGTTAAAATTAGGTGTCAACCATGAAGATGCTGGTCCCATATCGTCAGGTGTAAAATCAACAGAATTATTCCAGTTCTTTTTATTCGTTCCACCGGCTGTTGTACCGATTGCAACCTGATAACCTTTAATCTTCGAATCAAGATCTTCTGAGAGCTCACTGAAAATCAGGTAAACCCGCTGAATTGATCTTCTATAACTAACCGCTGCTACCGGCTTTGTAGGAAATGTTGTATCCAAAGGACGAACTGGACCAATGGATAGAATTTCACTTCTTATACCAACTTTATTCACAGCACAAATTTCCACATAAAATGAATCAATAAAATTCAAGAAACCACCGGAAATTGTTTTTTGTAAAACATTGCCTAATGAATCCCAGTCTGTTTTCCTGACCGGTTCATTCTTTGTTACAACTCTGTATTCATAATATGAAAGCCCGGATTCGGGATCATTTGAAGCATTCCAATAAACAGTTAATGTGGGTACTGCCCCGCGATAGATATGAGGGAGATGGATTTCAGGTACTGGATTTTCGATATCATTACTCATTAATTCTTGTGGCAAGTCTACCGGTGGAATTACCTGAGGATTAGCTCCATCAACTAATGGATTAATAACAGGTGGCGCAATGTTTCTTACTGTTGGTCTGGTCGGACCTGTTCCATCATATAGAAATTCTTTAAATATATTTGTTGCGCTCCATAAACCTACGCCATTTTTTGATTTTACATATAGCCGGTATCTATTACCTGTATGCATAGTTAAACCTAAAATTTCCAAATCAGTTCTGCCGCCAGCAGAAGTCCAGTCTATCATTGCAGTTCCATTAGGAAAGGTAACTTTATATTGGTACTCAACAATATCAGATTGATCATCAGTGGAAATCCAATTAGCATAAATTTTCTGTTCAGAGGCGATTAACAGGTTCTGTGCATTTTTATAAAGTCTGGGCAGTGTAATTACAGGATTTGAAGGAGCCGTCTGATCGCCCTGCATTTGAACTGTTGATTCTGTTGTATAATCCCCTTGTGTTGCATAAGTAACACTAAATTGAACCATTCTGGAACTTGTAAAGCCTGCACCCGATCTTGCCTTTAAAAACATAGTATAGTTTCCTGCCGATAAATTATCCGGACGAAGTAAATACCTCCATCTTGATGTACTGTTGCCTAAGCTCTGAAATCCATCGTTAAGAAGCTGATTATTAGTGGCGTTTAAAAGTCTCATTGAATTTTCGAGTGCCACGGGATTAACTGTCCAACTGAATTTTGCAATAGTTTCATAATAGAAGTTTTCTAAATTAACATTAAAGGAAGTTATTTTTGGTACAACTAAAAGTGCAGCAATATTATTTTTATATGTGTTAATATTTTGTAAAGTGGTTGGTCTGTTTCTTATTGCATCTGGTTGATTATTCTTCCAAGAATAATAACTATTGTAAATATCATACAAGTTTTCATGCATCTGAACTCTTATAGCAAATAGCTGATCAAGCGCATCTGTATAAGCGGTTTGCCCATTATTAATATTCTCTAACTCAACCTGTAAAGCTCTTTCATTGTCTGACATTTGATCCTGGCTTTTATTAGTAAATGATTGCAACCCGGTAATATTCGTATTGTACCATAAATCCATTCCATATTGATTGCAAAGTTGTTTCTTAACATTAGCAGATGCATTTTGCCAGGTTCGGTTAAAATCATTTAACTTGTTTTGTGCATCAGTTGGATTATCACCCAATTCAACAAGCCTTCTTAAACGCCATTCCGTTATATTAAACAATTCATTATTATCAACCGCATTTGTTTTCCTTTCAATATAACCTTGTAAAGCAGCACGATGGTTATTACTTAATGCAGTTTTTGTATTATTTGCCCATGTTTTTTCATTATATAACCGAGAGTTCAAATGGCTATAAAAGCCTTCCATATTCGATAATAATGTAGAATACTTTGTTCCAATTGAGTTATTTGCCTGGATAGGTCCATTTATTTCCAAAGCATTATCAACAATCCGGAGACTACTGTTAATTGCATTTATTCTGCTATTTAAGTTAGTTTCATACTGATCCATTGCCGTTTGCGCATTACTTGCTACTGTTTGGTTTGCTGCGGCAATTGTCTGATCGACAGAAAAACCAGGACCGGATCTAACTACCTTACAGACTTTTCCACCAATAACCTGTGTTGAAGTAACGGGTGGATCAAAGTTAGGATTTTGAACTGGATTACCGCCAAAAGCGTATTCATCGCGCGTCATTTCTCTTATATCAGGATTTGCAATAACCTGGTTCAATCCAGTTGATACTTGTGTTCTTGCTGTATTAAAATCTGATATATTATGGCTAAGTACAATTCTTTCGGCTTTTAATTGAGCGGTTGAATATGATTCCCTAAGATCTTGTGATAGCCATACTTTATCTCTTACCCAAACATATTGGTTAATTTCACCATCCATGTAAGGTCCAAACTCTTCTTCAATATCTACAGTTGAATTAATAAACCAAATTGCGTCCCGTATCTCTGGACTATCCAAATCTCCTAACGTTCTGACATTTTTAAGCATTTGCCCATAAGAATAAAGTCTGTCAAATACGGCACTCAACTCCTGCTCGGTAAGTTGCATATTTGCAAGCATAGAGTTATCAATTTCCTGCTGAGCTTCTCTTCTTTTATTCTCCATTTCCTGAGAAGCGCTTTTAGCTTCCGCAATTAGTTTTCTTAAATCGGAGTTTCCACCAAAGCCGCCATCACAACCGCTGCTTGATATTTTACCCCAAACACTACCATCCCAATCAATACCACAAACGCTTACACTTAAACTTGCAACTCCGTATATGTAAAAGTTATTAGCATTACCAAACAAAGCTCCCTGCAATCTTCCTTCTGCAGAAGCTAATCCACCAAGGACTTCAACATCTATCCACGTTGTACAAAATAAACCCCAGGAAGAGTTTCTTGTTTGATACCAAATCTCACCGCTAAATCCAGCGTTCACTTCAATTATCCAAATATCAAAACCAGCGTTGAGCGAAATTGAACATAGAAATCCTTCACTTCCAAAATATAGGTCGCTTTGGGAATGTAAAATACTCAGAATATCTATACTAAGTCTACCAGTTATTCCCCAGCTATCTCCGCCATAATAATAGAAATCAAGTGAACCGCTTCCTTTAACTAAGCTATAGATATCTAAAGTTATGTCTATATTTCCTTCAGCAAAACCGTTGCTAAATCCAACAGCAAGATGAGCAATTCCTTTTATTCTTTCACCTTGGTTTAGTATAATAAGCTTTCCATCAACACTAAAATATTCCTGAGTAATTGTAATAAGAACTCTACCCTGAACAAGATTATCACTAACAATAACCGCTGCACCAAAAAGAAATACTGCAAACTTTCCTGGTGATCTTGTTATTTTAGAATTTACAGATGCATCTACCTGGGCTTTTTGTTGAACAAGAATTATATCAGACTGTTCGGGATTATAGAAGAACCCGCCGCCAATTCCATTAATAATAAGCGGACCAATAGGAATTTCTAAACCTTCAACTGCAACAAACAATCCAAAAGTAGATTGATTCTGTCCATCTTTACCAACCTTACCAACAACTGTAATTGTTTTATTTCCAAAACTTCCACTACCAGAAGCCAGCAATAAAAATCGGTTACTAATATTTTGATAATCCATGTCTGCGGAAAATGTTAGAACATTTGGAATGGAAAGGTTGGCATTCTGAATATAAAATCCGTTTCCACCGCTTCTTGTTTTATATGCAACAAATTTGTCAATTCCACCGCTTAGAACATTTGCAATGGATATTTCTCCACCAAATGAAAAATAACTTTCGACATGCTGAATCTGTTTATTATTAGAAGTTGCATTTGAATTTCCAGATGGTAATGTCCCTCCTTTTAATGTAAGAGTCCGGTCAAGTCCACCTTCCCATTCAAGGCTTGTTAAGGTAACTGTAACGGTATTCAGAACACTTAATGAACCGCCTCTAATTACATCAGATAAACTTCCAACTCTTCCATCAGCATCGATATTAAGCCCTTGAAAATCTAATGAGCCGGAAATATTATTCCCACCTTCACCAAGTGATAATTCCATTTTACCAGAAATAGAAAGCGCAAAGTTTTGATTGTTAGAGCCGGCAATAATTAGATTTTTCAATTTAAATACATCCCAATTAAAATCACTTAAACCTTGGGATACCGAAATATTTTTCCAGGATATTGAACCATCAAATTTAATTTCCAAACCTGGAGCAAAAGGATTTCCTGTACCTACACTTAATCGTTTTGATTGACTGTTTGAGAAATAAACATCCATTACTGCCTGGATAGAACTGTTGCGGATGTTGGCAAAATCCAGGTTTAGTTTTATTATTGTTGGATCAACTGTGGCAATCCAGAATTGGTATTCAGAGTTATCGACACTTGGATTATTATCCAGCCTTTGGTTTTGATTAAGCAGCGTTACAACCGTGCTGCCGTCTATTGTGCCATCGGCACTAATACCAAAAGTAAAGTTGTTAGTTAATGAACTTGCAGGTTTTGGAAGTTTTACATTTCCATTAACTGTTAATTTTAAAACCGGTTGAGAAGTTATTCCTAAACTTGTAATTGTTAAATATCCGGTGATTATATCAATTTGCTGATTTACAAAAACTCCCTGAACCGATATACTTCCATCCGTTCCAATTTTGAAGTTTTGGAAGTCAACATTTTTATCCAAGAAATTAATACTTCCATTTAAGGTTGCATAAAATATTGAATTTGTATAAGCAAGAGTAATAGCTTTATTTGCTCCTCTATCCTTAAGTGTAAAATTTGCATTGAATATTTTGAATACCTGGTATTCAGTTTCCCTTGATATACTAATATCCGGCGAAACAAAACCATTTTTATTAAACTTCAAGTCCGTTATTGTAATGGCAATATTATTTAATGTTGGAAAACTTAGGATTCCGTTTAGTTCAAATGAAAAATCATTTTCTGTATAAGTAAATTTTGGATAACCTTGAGCAACCTGAAACTTCGCAATGTTTAAGTCAAGTTTTCCTGGCTGCTGAAGATGATTTAATGAAAAAGCAAAGGCATAATTGTTATTTGTAAACTGAGCAGTAAAATGGATGGCAGAGGAATCCCTGTTGTTGCGGAAAACGCCGGTTGTTATATCACCACAAATCTTAAATGTTGTGGAACCAGGATTAAAAGTCGCCTCAATTGCCTGTAACTTGAAGTTTGCAATGCTTCCGAGAATTGCATTTTTAATATATCCACCTGTCGGATCAAATGTTTCTTTGAAATTTCCGACTCTGACTAAGCCTGAAATTCCAGAAGAAGAGATAGTCATATTTTCAATTTTAACGGCTACGCTGCTTAAAGCATTTGGAAGCCACAGTTCGCCTGTTGCTCTTAAAACAGCAACACCACTTACCAGGCTGTAATTTATTTTTTTGATTGTAACCGGTACACCATAGTTTTTTAATTGTAGCGGTGGAGTTAAAGTAACATCAAGCGAACCACTAACTAACGCCCACGTTGTTGTGTTGACTATAAAATCAAAACTAACATCCTCTTCTGGTACATTTGCTGCGCTATATTTTAGCCCCGGCATATATAGCTTAACCGGTGATGATGTATAAATTCTTAAACCGTTATCTTTCCTTTCCGTTTGAATTAATAAATTATTACCATTCTTGATTTTTAAATAAGCAATTGTTTCTGAGGGTAAGGGAATTTTTTCCGGAATTACAAAATCAAAAAAGTTCGGATCAAGATGAAGATATGGACTAACATTATCTATTGTTGCAGCATTTGTACTTCCACTTTTAATCTGTGCAGTTCCACTTTTTACAATGAAGGAAGAAAATCCAACAAGAAGATTGTTATAGGTGCAAGTAATATTAGCAAAGACGTTTCCGTTCCATTTAGCAAAAAGATTTGATGTGCCTGAATTTATGTGAAGTCCATCTTTATCCAGAAAAATGTTGTTTGGAAGAACTAACCGAATAACTGAATTATCATTTACTTCCTGATCGGCAGCAATAGTTTGCCAGTTAAATACACCTCCGGAAGCTGTAACCTTAAAAGCAAATTGATTTGTAAGTGTAACCTTTCCGCTCTTAATTGCCATATTTGTAAAATCAAACAACAGGTTATCAAACGTTGCATTAACTGTTGAGTTTGGCAGTTTAAGATTACCGCTTATTAATTTAAATCCATCCTTGTTAAGCAGTGCACTTGTTATTTCAAATAAAAGTATTGGATTGTTCTGTGGAAAACCAAATCGAATAGAATTGTTTACTGCAATCTGCCCGTCTTTAATAACACCATTGATCAAATCAAAAGTAATATTACCTCTTGTTGTTGCAAATTGCCCATCAGTTATTGATGGCAATTTTAAATCACCGGATAAATTTAAATCAATTGATTGAGCATTTATATTTTTTGAAAAAATTAAAGATGAGCTTACAACGGTTAAACTTCCAATACCTAAATTGATTGGACAGCGCGGTACAAAGCTTCCAATTGTTCCTGTTATTATTCCGTTGGCATCAATAGTTAATTGAGTGGAAGTAAGGTTCATTAGACCAGTTTCACCCTGGCATTGTAAAGAACCTGGAAGTTGTAAGTCTCCCTTTATTTTAATGTCGAATGTTTGAGTTCCGTTTGCAGCTAAATCAAGACTGCCACTAAGTTCTTTTATTAAATAGTAAAACGATGGATTGAACGACAATCTTGGGAAATTAGAATTAAATGTTCTTGCAGTAATGCTTCCCTGGATTTTTCCCGAAATTATATTGGCGTTAGTAATTGCTAAACTTATATTCCGTAAGTCAGTTATACCCGGAAAACTAATCTGGAAATCAAATTTGAAACCCCAATTATTTGGAACCGGATTTTGACTAAACCAATTAAAAGTAAAAGACGGCATCCTAAAAGCTGTTGGCTTTATTCCAAAGCCAAGCAAGGCATGAACTTCATCCTGAATATTTGGGAATGAAGTCTCCGGGAAAATTATTCCAGCTTTAGTAATTTTAACTCCGGTTATTATTGGCGTCGTTATATTCAAATCCTTAATTTTTATTTGAATACCCATATTAAGTTCAAAATCCCAACCTGGATTATTACTATAAGTTAGTGACCTGATTGTGAAATCGGAAAGTGTAAGAGATAACCAACTTAAATCAATCTGCGGAGGCAAAGGCAAGTTATCTGCCGTAATTTGTTTTAATTCAATTCCATTCTGTGTTAAACCAAGCTTTATAACAGCGCCATAATTAACATCACCAAGATTCATTCGTAATGAACCATCCAAAGTAAAATCGTATTGAACATTTGCCGGCACAAGCTGAATATTAAAGCTTCCGGAAAATTGTGTTAGATTAATAATTATTTTATTTGCCTGATCGAGTGAAAAGTTTTTATTCAAGTTGTCTAAATTTACTTCGCCGAAAAGTTTTCCATTTGGCAGAAGCGATAATTGAAATTGGTTCTTAATTACAGATCCGAAAGAATAAAGATCACCGGTAAAGTTGAAAGCTTTAACCCCATTAACATCACCAAAAAAAATATTCCTGATAGCAAATGGAATATTAAATTGTCTAAGATCAAAAGTGGATAGAAGATTATCCGGCACTTGAACATTGATTGAACCTTCGACTAATTCTTTAGTCACCTGGTCAATAAGAATATTGAATGTTACATTAATTTCCGGTGGTTCAGGTTTATCAAACTGAAGTGCTTTTATTACAAGCTTAACGGGTTGCCCAACCTTAGTTCTAAGCCGGAAATTTCCATTTTCAACAGATTGTTCAACAAGAAGATCATTTCCATTTTTAATTTGCAGATAAGCGATTGACTCAATTGGAAGAGGTAACCTTTCCGGTAATAATGCAAGTGTAAGCGAACTTAAATCCGGGAAAAATCCGTTCGCATTAATTATGGCAATGCTTGTTTGACCGTAAAGAATTTGGCATTGCCCATTAATAATTCTGAATGGATTTAATGAGATTGCAAAATTTTGTGAGAATGATGCATTAAGATTAGGCAAGTCTCTTCCATCATATTTTAAATATGCAGATGCGTTACCTGAAATTTTTAAACCGGTTCTATCGATGCTAACCGCACTCGGCAGATTGATGAGTATTCCAACTGGGTCTATTAGACTACTTCCTGCAGCAACCATTTTGAAATCTACCTGGTTATTTTCCAATGTAGCCTTTAATGCAAAAGGAATATCGAAAATTACTGTTCCCGAATTAACTCCGTAATCCTGCCACCGCATTTTAAATTCATTAAAAGTTGCACCTACGGTTGTTCTATCGCTTAATCTTATTTGGTGCCTGCCATCGATAATAAATTCATCCTGCGTTATGGTAGCACTATTAATCAGAAATGATAGAACAGGATCCTGTGGCGGCAAATTTATTGTAAATGGTTGATTTACTTGAGCAAGAAAACTTATTAAACGTTGATTCATCAGATCATATTTAAATGTTGCCAGCGCAGTAATGGATTGACCACCGGGCGAATTAAGAGTAATATTTCCACTTCCTTCCAGAAATGCCTGCTGTGTATTTCCATCTAAACTTAAAATTAGTTTTGAACTTGTAATTGTTAACTTTAATAAACCAATCTCTAATGGGCAATTTGGAATTATGTTTTCAACTATTCCCGTTACCTTTCCATTAGAAGATAAATTTATTGAAGGGGTCAGAAGTTCCAGATAACTATTTGTTCCCTGGCAGGCAAATGCAGGAGGTAAAGAAAATCTGCCTTTCAATAAAATGTTAGGATTTATATTTAATCCACCAGAAAGACTGATGTTCAATCCGCCCTTCAATCCTGTAATGAAAAAAGGAAATGAACCGTTAAGATCAAGTTCAAGTCCTGGCAAAGGAAAACTTAAATCTGGAAATGGAATAGAAAAATTTCCGTTACTTATTGATGCATTTAAAACCGGAATAACAAGATTAAGTAAGTCTCCGCTTCCACCGGATAAATTCGGCATCCTTAAATCCAAATCGAAATTAAATCCTAGATTGCCCGAATTACCTGAGCCAAGGTCGGGCCAGTTAATTGTTGATGGTAAAAGTCGTAAAGCATTAAGCTCAATTTCAAACGAACCAAGTGTAATTTTAGGTAAAGATAAATTTGGCAACGTGATTGCCGGAATATTAAATCCGCCTGGATTAAAAGAACCACCTGAGGATGAAGGAATAGTAAAGTTCAACGAAGGAAAAGTAAATCCAACATCAAAATTAAATTGGAAATCCCATCCACCTGAACTTTTTGAAAGTGATGCAAGAGAAAGATTTTCAAGATTGATTTTCAACCATCCCAAATCAATTGGAATGATACCTACATTTCCTCTTGGCCTGAATGAAACTAAATCCATTCCGGAAGGTTGTAAATTATAAACAATATCGGCTCCAAATCCGCCAAGGTTTCCAACTTTTAAATCAAATCCACCAGTTAGATTTAAGTTGTAATCCGATGTATTATTACCAAGATTTGCACGAATGGATCCGGCAACATTATTGAAATTCAATGTTAGAACTTCTGAACCTTGAACTAATGGATAAACCAGATTTATATTACAATTAACCTGTGCACTTAAATTACCATCTCTTGATAAAGTCATCTCTGGAATTTGGCAATTAACTTGCTCACCAAACAGATTAAGCTCTCCCATTAACTTGATGACCGGATCTGAGAAATGGATATTCGCTTCCGTAATCTTCAGCAAAAAATTTCCTTCTCCTAAAGTACAAATAGGAACAGCAGAAGAACCAAATGCTGTAAGATCACCAGACAGTTGTCCATTTGATAAAGTAAGTTTGCCATTCAATGGAACATTGCAATTTGGGAAATTTAAAGCTCCGGAAATACTGAAAATATTTGGAGCTATAAATTCCAGTTCCCGTGGAAGGAAATATTGACCAGTAATAGAAGCTGGGATATCGTCCTGCTGAAGCATTGCCGTTATTCTTCCCGATAAAAAAGTAGGTGGTGTATAATTTCCTTTTAGAAAAGTAAGGTTATCCACAATTACAGAAATAATACGAGGATCCGAATTGGGGAAACGCAATTCCAAATTAGTTGTTCCATTTAAAGAAAAGCTGAAATCACTTTCTGTTATTTCCAGGGAATTTAAATTCTTCAGGTATGCAAAATTTTCTTCTAAAATTAATGTTTCTAATGCTAAAGTTTCAAATGCTTTTTGCTGTGATGTTCCATAAAAGAAAGTCCAGATTTCACTTTTACCATTATTAGTGCCAGGAGCAAACCCATTGTCATTCGTAGCGGTAATTTGCCATACATATTCTTTACCATTTTCTAATGCAAGTGCATCCGTGGGATATGTATATGTACCAATGCCAACAATATCTGCAACGTGATGTGGTGGATTGGATAGAAGCGCTGTTTCAGCCAATTGCCGTGGAAATCGCTCAACTATTTTCAAGTTATAGTGAATTGTGTAATTTGTTGGAGTTGAAATCGGCGACCACATAAAAGTTGGAGTAGAATTACTACTGGAAAGTTGAGCTTCATTCACCGGATCAAGTAATTGCGGCGGATCAGGATACACAGTATAAAAATTTGCAGATGCTTCAGTTAATAAACTATTATCATTGTATCGATATAAGGAAACACTTATTATGTAATCACCTTCCAACAATCTGCCGGAACGTGCAATCGTTTCATAAAGAGTCTTATCATAATCCACATCTTTCCAATCAACAATATCGTTATAAGTGTTAATTTGAGTTTGAGGACCGGCAGGAATTGAAAGTGTATCACTTTTCCCTTCAATGATTACTTTACCACCAATTGCGGGATAAATAATTTTAAGTCTGGCATAAAATACAGTGCGTGGAGTTCCCGCAGAGGTAATAATCACCAGGTTTCCTATGGAAGGATCGCGCTCCCAATCATTAAAAAATGGGCTTGGATATGCATTTACAACCAGGGTTGCATTCCAATTCATATCCTGCGCAAAACAATGTACAGACAAAAGAAAGAATGTAAAAAACGCTAATATATTTTTTTTTGAGAACCGCATTTCAACCCCTCAATAAAGTTTATTACGGTAATATTAATTTTTCAACATCAATCTTGCAAGATAGAACTTCTTTCACAATCCCATAAAGATGTGATAGTGATTTGATATTCCCAAAATAATATTTTCTTATTGATCGTCTGACTGCAAAATGGAAATAAATTGTACAATTGCTTAATTGTTAAATTGTTGATAATGGTACGGCTAACTTTGACTTCGGACATTTGACGTAACACTAGTTCATTATCATGTAATTACCATTCCTTTACAAAGATAAACCGCTAAACCAGCAGCAGGGTAAAAAACCAATGTAGTATGTTTATCCGAAAGACTATAGTATATTACAGTTGGTTATTAAAGCACGGGGGTTCTTACTTAAAAGCCTAACCAGAGATATATTTCAATAAAAGACAAAATTGTTATTCCTGTTTCAGTTGTTGTCTTTACTTTTCTTATTATACAGAACAGAAAATTTACGATCCTGCAGGGTGGGATTATATTTGGTAAGTTGTTACGCTTAATATTCTCTTTAAGATGTTTACGCGTATTTAGGGCAGTACACCTAATGATGGCTTGGTGGAAGAAATGGACTATATGGCTTAATAATGGAAATGAAAGGTATGGGTTTGACCATATTGGAAGCCGATAGAATTTTAAAAAAATATTTTTAAGTTTATTGAAGCATTTAAGGAGTTAAATTAAACAATAATAAATTTTACACTGATATGAAAAACAAAATTATGCGCACCTTGAAATTGACACTACCCGGCTCTCAATAAAAAGGCGAAATTACAAATCCTAAGGGATAAGTACACTTTTTTATTTACAACCAAATATTAAATAATCTTTTAAATAAAAAAAGGAGTTTGCGTGAAAAATATTTTATTAAAAATATTTGTACTGTTAATAGTTTGTAAGTCTTTGCTAAATGGTCAAGTTGATCTATTAAAATTTAACTCGGCTCTAGGCTTAAATCCACCTGTTACAATGCCCTTAGGAAAAAAGACCGTTCAGTTTACAAATTATCAGGTTTATCCAACTTCTAACCATCAGAGTGAGGTATCAATATCAATTAGTCCTATTAATAGTAACAAGTTAGCTGCGGGTGCCAATACAGATCCAGGGCAAGGCTTTTATTATTCAACGGATGGTTCAAATACATGGAGCGGAAATGATCATTTATTAACTACATCTGTATCTGCAACGGATCCTTCGTTAGCTTTCGATAGAAAAGGAA
This sequence comes from Ignavibacteriales bacterium, assembly GCA_026390815.1. Classification (NCBI taxonomy): domain Bacteria; kingdom Pseudomonadati; phylum Ignavibacteriota; class Ignavibacteria; order Ignavibacteriales; species Ignavibacteriales bacterium. The sequence goes on from JAPLFH010000012.1 coordinate 214,340, forward strand.
ATGCTTTTTTCAATTATATAGATGTTGTAGGAAGCAATGGAAGACTATATCTAAGTAAATCAACTAATGGTGGAATTAATTGGAATGCTTCTGTAAGGGTTGATAATAATGATCAAAAATCTGTTGATAAAAATTATATGGCAATAGATGTAAATTCGAATAGTACTTATAAGAATAATCTTTATTTTGTCTGGACTGAATTTTCAGGATCTAATCCAATAAGATTTTGCAGATAAATTGATTCCGGAACTACATTTACTAATTATACAAATCTCAGCGGTGGAACAACAGTTGTTCAGGCAGCTGTTCCTGCAGTCGGACCTAATGGTGAAGTTTATGCTGTATGGGGAATAGGGAATCCCAATGAAACAGGTATAGGTTTTAATAAATCAACGAATGGGGGCAGCTCATTTACATATACAAATCCACCGACAATAACTTCTGTAACTCAGATTGGAACTTTAAGTAACAGCCGCTATAGATTAAAAATTACAACTGATTATCCAAATGGGATTCGTGTTAATAGCTTTCCGTCAATAGCCGTTGATAGAAGTGGTGGTTCGAGGAACGGGTATATATACGTAGTATGGGCAGATAAACGTTCAACTTCGCCTGGAAGCGGGACACCAGATATATTTTTAATTAAATCGACTGACCAGGGTTCAACCTGGAGTACTACTCCTGTACTAGTAAACGATATTACCATCGGCGATCAATGGATGCCTTGGGTGGATGTCGGTCCGGACGGTGCTGTAAATGTGATATTCTATGACAGTAGAAATGATGTTAATAACCTTCTAACTGAAGTTTATGTTGCAAGATCAACAGATGGAGGTTCAACTTTTACAAATTATAAAGTTAGCGATCAGCAGTTTACTCCAATTGCAATTCCGGGTTATGCATCTGGTTATATGGGTGATTATATAGGAATTGCATCAGGTATGAATAAAGCCTATCCAATATGGATGGATAATAGATCGAGTAGCAAATATCAATTGTATACTCAAACAATAACTTTTGGTGTTGTTGTAGATCAGAAGTTAAGTACCGGTTCCGCTGTTGGAACAATCGGCAGATGGAATGGAAATTCCTTTCCAACACCCCGCCTAAATCCTGGTGCGACAATTCCAAACCTGTTAGGTACAACTGAAGTTTTACAAGGTGATCAATCTATCTACAGTAGTCAGAAATTCAATATTTGGGTAAGAAATAATGGAAATGAAAGGTATGGGTTTGACCATATTGGAAGCCGATAGAATTTTAAAAAAATATTTTTAAGTTTATTGAAGCATTTAAGGAGTTAAATTAAACAATAATAAATTTTACACTGATATGAAAAACAAAATTAT